>JBDSZF010000152.1:0-6224 GCA_039925285.1 Polaromonas sp. | reverse complement strand
CGATCTGGCGGATGCGCTCGCGCGTCACGTCAAACTGCTTGCCGACTTCTTCCAGCGTGTGGTCGGTGGACATCTCGATGCCGAAACGCATGCGCAGCACCTTGGCTTCGCGCGGCGTCAGGCTGTCCAGGATGTCTTTGACCACATCGCGCAGGCCGGCCTGCATCGCCGCTTCGAGCGGGGCGGTGTTGGCGCCGTCCTCGATGAAGTCGCCCAGATGCGAGTCGTCGTCGTCGCCGATCGGCGTTTCCATCGAGATCGGCTCCTTGGCGATCTTCATGATCTTGCGGATCTTCTCTTCAGGAATCTCCATCTTCTCGGCCAGGATGCTGGCGTCGGGCTCGAAGCCGAACTCCTGCAGATGCTGGCGCGACAGGCGGTTCATCTTGTTGATGGTCTCGATCATGTGCACCGGGATGCGGATGGTGCGGGCCTGGTCGGCAATCGAGCGCGTGATGGCCTGGCGAATCCACCAGGTGGCGTAGGTCGAGAACTTGTAGCCGCGCCGGTATTCAAACTTGTCCACCGCCTTCATCAGGCCGATGTTGCCTTCCTGGATCAGGTCGAGGAATTGCAGGCCGCGGTTGGTGTATTTTTTGGCAATCGAAATCACCAGGCGCAAGTTGGCCTCGATCATTTCCTTCTTGGCGTCGCGCGAGTTCGATTCGCCCTCGTTCATGCGCTTGTTGATGTCCTTGAGGTGCAGCAGCGGCACCACGACGCGCGCCTGCAGATCGCCCAGCTTGGTCTGCAGTTCCTGGATCGGCGGAATGTTGCGCGCCATGACGTTTGACCAGGGCTTGCCGGCAGCGACCTGTTTTTCAACCCATTTCAGGTTCAGCAGGTTGGGCGGAAAATCCTTGATGAAGGTTTCCTGCGGCATACGGCATTTCTCAACGATGATCTTGCGCAACTCGCGCTCTTTCTTGCGCACGTCCAGCACCTGGCCGCGCAGCAGGTCGCACAGCTTTTCAATCGTCTTGGCGGTGAAACGCACCGTCATCAGCTCGTCGCTGAGGGCCTGCTGCGTTTTCAGGTAAGCCGGGGTGCCGTAGCCTTCTTTTTCGTAGAGTTTCTGGAGTTTCGCGGCATAGTCGCCAACTTTCTCGAAGCGGTTCAGAGCTTCCTTTTTCAGCTCTTCGAGCTTCTTGGTCAGCGCCTTGGAGCCGCCCTTGCCGTCGTCATCGTCGTCTTCGTCGAATTCGTCGAAGTCTTCTTCGGCCACGTAATCGTCGGCTTCGTTGGCCACGGTAAAGCCGTCCACCACGGTCGAAATGACGACCTTGCCTTCGCGGATTTCATCGGCCAGCCGCATGATTTCGGCAATCGTGGCCGGGCTTTCCGAGATGGCTTCCATCATCTTCATCAGGCCGCCCTCGATGCGCTTGGCAATCTCGATTTCGCCTTCGCGCGTCAAGAGCTCGACCGTACCCATTTCGCGCATGTACATGCGGACCGGGTCGGTGGTGCGACCAAACTCGCTGTCCACGGTGGACAGGGCCGCTTCGGCTTCTTCCTCAGCTTCTTCTTCGGTGGCCACCGTGGCGCCGGTGTTGTTCAGCAGCAGGGTTTCGGCATCGGGCGCCTGCTCGTACACGGCCACGCCCATGTCGTTGAGCATGTTGATGACAACTTCCAGCGTCTCGGCATCGACCAGCTTGTCGGGCAGGTGGTCGGAGATTTCGCCGTGCGTGAGGTAACCGCGTGTCTTGCCGAGCTTGATCAGGGTTTTCAGGCGCACCCGGCGCTTGAGGATGTCCTCTTCGGACAGCACCGTTTCGTCCAGGCCGAATTCCTTCATCAAGGCGCGTTCCTTGGCCTTGCTGATCTTCATGCGCAGCGGCTTGACCTTTTCGGTGGTGGCCGTTGCCTCGACCGCTGCCGGTTCTTCGGCAAATTCGGCTTCAATGTCCGACAGGTCCTCGTCACCGTCAATCTTGGAGTCCTTGGGCTTGCGGCCGCGTTTGGCTGCGGCGGCTACAGGCTCACCCTCCACGGCAGCGGCTTTCGGCGGCCGGCCAGGTTTCTTTTTTGCAGGCGTGGCGCTTTTCAGCAGGGCGTCTGCAGCGGCGAGAAGTTGGGCTTGGGTGGACTTGGGCTGCACGGCAGGGACTTTCTTCAAATGCATATCAGGTTTCGCAGAATCGGGAAGCTTTTGACTCACCGGGACATGTTGCGCACTGGCTTTAAGGGATATGGCGGGTTTTCGGGATTTTTCAACCTCAATATCCGTACAACATACATGTGCTTGCGCCTCGACCGGAGTCAAGGAACATGGGGAAAAAATTCAGGATTCAACGTGGAAGCGGTAAAAAATAAAGGCAACTGGTGCAGAAACACGGGGTCGCTTATTTTTTGGCAAGCTGGTTGGGCGAACATTTGGAATGCAGTCCTTGCGGGAAATTGGCCGTCTCGTATCTGAGTTCCCTTGTTTGAAGGGGGCCGGTGCCGGAGGTGCTGCTGTCGCGCTTGCCGTAAAAATGCGGATTATACCATTTGAAGGTCTTTGGCGAGCCTGTTTTGCCTCCGGTTGAGGCTTTGACTACGGGGTTTTTTGCGCCCGTAATTGCTCGGACAACTCGCGGTAGCGCTGATAAGCCACGGGGTCCGTGGCGGCGCGGGTGGCCAGGTCGGCCATTTCTTTTTTCCACTGTAAATGGAGTAGCTGGGTCAGGATGCCGCGTATTTCGCCCCAGTCGCTGGTGACGCCTTCCAGCATCTGCGCCAGCTGGGTCACCGCATGGTGCTCATGGGGGTGGCCGCGCAGGCTTTCACGCAGCGCCGCCCAGGGTTGGGCTCCATGCTCATGCAGCTGGCTTTCAATCCAGCTGAACAGGGGGCCGTGCGGCGCTGGCAGCGCCAGCAGCAGATGATGTTCATCGCTGCTGAGCCGGTCCCAGCTTTGCGGATCGGTCAGCAGCAGCCGGAGCACCCGGTCTTCCCGGCTGGCCGGCAGGATGCGGCCTGTCGGACGGCGCGCAGCGCTGCTGGGAACGAAGGGCTTGCGGCTGAATTTGCCAGGTTTTCCTGATGAAGCGGCTGGCGACGGTGAATAGGAGGGCAGCGGCTGAAAGTAGGGCTCCGATGCTGTGTAGTCGGGCTCGTCGTGCAGGCCCATGGGGGGATAGTCCCCAAAATCGGGCATGCCGTGGTCCAGCTCGGGTACAAAGGCCGATGAAGGCTCTGGCTGGAAGTCCTGGCGCGGCGGGGGTGAATGGTTATTTTTTTTGTAATAGGTTTTACGGCCGCTTGAAGGCGGTTGCCAGAGTTGCAGCAGTTCCCGGCTGTCAATCATCACCTGCTCGGCCATCTCGGCCAGCAGCTGCGGCTTGAGTGCGCCCTCGGGCAAAGCACTCCACAGCGGCCTGGCATTGCTGGTCATGTGGGCGCGGCCCTCGGCGGTGTCCAGGTCGCAACCTTCGCTGGCCGCTTCCAGTAAAAACCGGCTCAGTGGCACGGCTTTGCTGACATAGGCGGCAAAGGCTTCCTTGCCGTGCTCGCGGATGAAACTGTCGGGGTCGTGCTCGGCCGGTAAAAACAGGAATTTGACGGTGCGAACGTCGCTGGCAAAGGGCAGGGCGGCGTCGAGCGCCTTGCGCGCCGCCCGCCTGCCGGCGCTGTCGCCGTCAAAGCTGAACACCACCGAGTCGGTGAAGCGAAACAGCTTTTGCACATGTTCGGCGGTGCAGGCGGTGCCCAGCGTGGCCACGGCGTTGGCAAAACCCAGCTGCGCCAGCGCCACCACATCCATATAGCCTTCGGTGACCAGCGCGTAGCCGTGCTCGCGCACGGCGGTGCGTGCTTCAAACAGGCCGTACAACTCGCGGCCCTTGCTGAACACCGGCGTTTCTGGTGAATTCAGGTATTTGGGTTTTTCGTCGCCCAGCACGCGCCCGCCAAAACCGATGCATTCGCCCTTGACGTTGCGGATCGGGAACATGATCCGGTCACGGAATCGGTCGTAGCGCTTGGCCTCACCTGGTTTCAGGGCGGAATTTTCCTCGCCTGCTTCGCCGCTAATGACCAGGCCGCTTTCCACCAGCAGCGGGTCGTTGTAATCCGGAAACACGCTGGCCAGGCTACGCCAGCCTTCAGGGGCATAACCGAGGCCAAAGGTTTTGGCGATTTCGCCGGAAACGCCGCGCCGCTTGAAATACTCAATCGCACGTTCGGAAGTGCGAAGGTGGCGGATATAAGCCCGGCCGGCTGTTTCAAGCACGCTGGTCAGCGTGGCCTGCTGTGCGCGGATTTGCGCCGCCCTGGCCCGGTCTTGCGGCGAGACGTCGTCTTCGGGCACCTGAAGGCCGTATTGCTGGGCCAGGTCCTTGACGGCCTCGATGAAGGTCATGCCGGCATGATCCATCAGGAAGCTGAGGGCATTGCCATTTTTGCCGCAGCCAAAGCAGTGGTAGAACTGCTTGGACGGGCTGACACTGAAGGAGGGCGATTTTTCGCCATGAAACGGGCACAGGCCCATGAAATTGGCGCCGCCTTTTTTGAGCTGCACGTAGCGGCCGACGATATCGACCACGTCAGCGCGCGCCAGCAGCTCCTGGATAAATGATTGGGGAATGGCCATGGATCAGAAAAGTTGAAGGCCAATTTAAGCATAGCTGCCCATCAGGCCGCTCTGGCAGCGATAGTCGGTCATGCAGCCTGCCGCGCATAATCAACCCAACTCCTTATTCGTTCTGTGCATTGCCGGGCTTTGTCATGACTCTTGAACCGCAGGCTGCTTATGTACTCAGCCATCCCGGCGCTTTTGCGCTGCAGATCATCAAGGGCTTTCGCGCCAACCAGGGCCTGCTGCTGGCCGGTGCCGTCGCCTACTATGCCTTGCTGTCGATTGTTCCGCTGCTCATCCTGATAGTGATTGCGCTGTCGCATGTGGTTGACCAGGCCGCGCTGCTGGCGTCGCTGGGCCGTTATATCGGCTGGCTGGCACCGGGCGAATCTGACGTGATTGTCAATGAGCTGGCCAATTTCCTGGCGCACCGCGAAGTCATGGGCTGGGTCTTGCTGGGCACCATGCTGTTTTTCAGCTCGCTGGCTTTTACTGTGCTTGAAAACGCGATGTCGGTGATTTTTTTGCACCGCGTGGCCATTCGGCGGCGCCACTTTCTGGTTTCGGCGGTGCTGCCTTACTGTTACATCTTTTGCCTGGGACTGGGCTTTTTGCTGGTGACGCTGGTGGCGGGAAGCTTTCAGGCGCTGGGCGACAAGAGCATCGAGTTCCTGGGCAGGAACTGGTCGCTCAGCGGTTTTTCGGTTGTGCTGCTCTACCTGCTGGGGCTGACTGGCGAAGTCTTTTTGCTGACTTCGGTGTACATGGTGATGCCCGTAGGCAACCTGTCATGGCGCCGTGCGCTGATGGGCGGTGTAGCGGCGACGCTGCTCTGGGAGTTGACGCGTCATGTGCTGGTCTGGTACTTTGCCACGCTGTCGCAGGTCGGTCTCGTGTATGGCTCGTTGACCACGGCCATCGTCGTATTGCTGAGCCTGGAAATTGCCGCCACGCTGCTGCTGCTGGGCGCGCAGGTGATTTCAGAGTACGAGCGCATAGGCACCGCCGGGCAGAATGCTCCGCCCAGGCCCATGCAGACTTAGCTGCATTTCCTTCTGTGCCGCTTGTTTTTCATGCCGCCTGAATCATCCGATCAGCCGCCCATCACCATGCCTGCGTGCAGTGGGTCCGCGCCGCCCCTTGCAGGCGGCGCATGGCGTTTAACGCGGTGCCAGGCGGATCGCGCCGTCCAGGCGGATCACTTCGCCGTTGAGCATGTCGTTTTCGAAGATGTGCTTGGCCAGCCTGGAATAGTCCTGCGGTGTGCCCAGGCGCGAAGGGAAGGGTACGGCGGCGGCCAGCGAGTCCTGCACTTCCTGCGGCATTCCGAACATCATCGGCGTGCCGAAAATGCCGGGTGCAATCGTCATGTTGCGGATGCCGTTGCGCGCCAGATCACGGGCAATCGGCAGCGTCATGCCGACCACGCCGCCCTTGGAGGCGCTGTAGGCGGCCTGGCCCATCTGGCCGTCATAGGCCGCCACGGAAGCGGTGGAAATCAGCACGCCGCGTTCACCGGTGGCTTCGGGTTCGTTCCTGGCCATGGCCTCGGCGGCCAGGCGAATCATGTTGAAGCTGCCGATCAGGTTGACCGTGATGGTTTTGCTGAACACCGCCAGGCTGTGAGCGCCGTTCTTGCCGACGGTTTTTTCTGCCGGAG
>JBDSZF010000151.1:0-7392 GCA_039925285.1 Polaromonas sp. | reverse complement strand
CTGTGTGGAGTCGCGCACGCTGTCGCAGCTGACCGGCGCGCAAATCTACCTGAAGTTTGAAAACCTGCAATACACGGCTTCGTTCAAGGAGCGCGGCGCCTGCAACAAACTGGCACAGCTCTCGCCTCAAGAGCGGCAGCGCGGCGTGATTGCCATGAGCGCGGGCAACCATGCGCAGGGCGTGGCTTATCACGCCCAACGTCTGGGCATTCGCGCCGTCATCGTCATGCCGCGCTTTACCCCGGGCGTCAAGATTGAGCGCACCCGGGGCTTTGGTGCCGAAATAGTGCTGCACGGCGACACGCTCGATGAATCACGCGCCCATGCCCTGCTGCTGGCCGAACGCGCGGGGCTGGTGTTTGTTCACCCGTATGACGACGAAGCCATCGTCGCCGGCCAGGGCACGGTGGGGCTGGAAATGCTGCAGGCCGTGCCTGAACTGGAGGTGCTGGTGATTGCCGTGGGCGGCGGCGGGCTGATTGCCGGGGTGGCCACGGCGGCCAGGGCGCTCAAGCCCGGCATTGAAATCATTGGCGTGCAAACCTCGCGCTTTCCGGCCATGGTCAACGCCATCAAGGGCACGCACTACCCGCAGGGCGCGACGACGATTGCCGACGGCATCGCGGTCGGCACACCCGGCGTGATTGCGCAGGCCATCATTGCCGAAAAAGTCGATGACCTGCTGCTGGTGGACGAAGGCGACATCGAGCAGGCCATGGTGATGCTGCTCGAAATCGAAAAAACCCTGGTCGAGGGCGCCGGCGCGGCCGGTCTGGCGGCGCTGCTCAAATACCCGGCGCGCTTTGCCGGCAAGAAAGTCGGCCTGGTGCTGTGCGGCGGCAATATCGACCCCTTGCTGCTGGCCGCCATCATCGAGCGCGGCATGGTGCGCGCCGGGCGGCTGGCACGCATCCGGGTCAGCGCCCGCGACATTCCCGGCTCGCTGGCCAAAATCACCGCCACAGTGGCCGACGCGGGCGCCAATATTGAAGAAGTGCATCACCAGCGCGCCTTCACCATGCTGGCGGCCCAGAATGTCGAGATTGAACTGGTGCTGCAGACGCGCGGGCGAAGCCATATTGAGCAGGTGCTGCAGGCCTTGCGGGCGGCGGGGTTTGAGGCTGAAGAGCAGCACTGAGTGGCCTTGCCCCTCGTGGCTAGCGCAAATGCCTGGCCAGTTTGGCGCCAAACAGCGCGGGAATGCTGACGCCGCGCCGGCCCGGAATCACTTCGAACATTGAAACTTATTAAAAAAGCTGCGATTAAAAAGTGGCGCTAAAGGTATGCATGGCTCTTCCATACGGCTTATATGACCGACTTGTCTATGAGGATGAGATTGGCGAACTCAACAGTCTTTCCGAACAACATCGCGCCCTGGTTTCGGCGCCAACATCCCATCAAAGGCGAGAACAGTTCATTGCTGAATTGGTTCATCGACTCCCAGAGTTATTGGACGCTGCAAGCTCTGGGCAGCCAGATGCCAGCGAAAAAGCAAAAGTCGAAATCGAGCTCATCAGACAGCTTCTGATGACGCTGCGCCCCCAGAGTCAAGATGAGCGCTCGCTTGCGATGCCGCTTCAGCTGCTGAAGTCAGTTCATGCACCGAACGCAGAGATTGCATTTCCGGCAACAGGATTGCGCCACCCTTGGCTATTTACTTCGGCAAGGGCTGACCCGTCTTTGCTCAACGAGCTGCGCGCAGAACTGCGCACCGTTGATCGCGTTGATATTCTGGTCAGTTTCATCACGTGGAGCGGGGTCCGCAAGTTGTTGGACGTGCTTACGCAGGTGACGGCGCTGGATGCAAACGGGCAACCCAAGACGACATTCAGGATTCTCACAACCACCTACATCGGGGCGACGGAGGTTCGTGCTGTCGATGCGTTTGCGAAACTGCCTGGCGTTGAATTGCGCATTTCGCTAGACGGGCGCCGAACCCGGCTGCATGCCAAAGCGTGGATTTTTCACCGGCGTACCCACTTTGGTACGGCCTTTGTGGGCAGCGCCAACTTGTCTGAATCAGCGCTGATTGGCGGCATCGAATGGACCGTGAAATTTGCGCAAGCCAGCGGCTCCTCCCTTTTTTCTGCAGCTGTCGCGAACTTCGAAACGCTTTGGAATGACCGAGAGTTTCAGCCCTACGACCCCAACGATACGCAACATAGAGAGGCCTTGACGCGCGCACTGGCCAATGAGCGCGGACATGGAAATAAGCAAGGCGCTGCCAACGCCAACGTGGTCGCCATTCAAACTTGGTTTGACCTGCAGCCCAAGTCTTATCAACAGGAAATGCTGGATCGGCTGGCCGCCGAGCGGCGGCTTGGGCGATGCAGGAACTTGGTTGTTGCCGCGACAGGAACCGGGAAAACCGTTGTTGCGGCTTTTGACTATCTTCGTCTCAGGGAAGAGGAAGGCGCAGCGCCAAAACTTTTATTTATTGCGCACAGATCTCAAATTCTGGCGCAAGCGCTTTCAACCTTTCGGCAAGTGCTTCGTGATCCGGCTTTTGGCGAACTGCTGGATGGTGAAAACAAACCGGAGCAATACGAGCATTTGTTCGCCACGATTCAGACTGTTGACCGTCGTCGCCTGGTGGAACAGTTGGGAGCAGACTTTTGGCGCGTCGTCATCGTTGACGAGGCGCACCACTTACCGGCGACGACCTTTGATCAATTCATGCGAGCCGTGCGACCGCACTATTTACTGGGCTTAACGGCGACGCCAGAACGTTCGGACGGACAAAACCTCAGCCCCTATTTTGATTCCCGGCCAGACGGTTCGCCAGCCGTTTCACTGCGACTGTGGGATGCGCTCGATCAACAACTGCTTGCACCGTTTGAATACTACGCAACCGCCGACGATACGGACCTTAGCGCTGTCGAATGGGGGCGTGGTTCGGAAGTCGCGCAGCTCTCGAACCTCATGACGGGTAATGACTTTCGCGCGCGTACTGTGGTCAACGCCGTTTCCATGTACGTGTCAGACCTTGATACGTTGAAAGGCTTGGCATTCTGCGTCAGCGTGGCTCATGCCACCTTTATGGCGACGTATTTCTGCCGTTCTGGTTTGCCGTCCGTCGCCTTGTCTGGTGCTGACTCACAAGCGGGGCGGGCGGCTGCAGTTCAACGGCTGCGTACCGGTGAACTCAAGATTATTTGCAGCTGTGATGTTTTTAATGAGGGCATCGACATACCCGAAGCCAATGCGGTTTTTCTGCTGCGCCCGACACAAAGCCCGGTCATTTTTCAACAACAAATCGGTCGTGGCCTGCGCTTGGCTCAAGGCAAGGAGGCCTGTCTGATTCTTGATTTTGTGGCTGTGCACAACGCCAGTTTTCGCTTTGATGTGTTGCTGCGCGCCATCACGGGAATGTCACGGCGCCACATACAAGATGCAGTGGCCAACGGCTTCAGCACCTTGCCTGCCGGGGTTCACATTCAGTTCGATCGTGTCGCACGCAATCGGGTACTGGAAAATCTTAAACAGTCTTTGAATTTGAATGTCGCACGGCTGTGTGGGGAATTGACGGCTTGGGCCTCGCTGAACAATGAGGGGCCCCTATCCCTTCGTGCTTTTTTGCTGGATTGCCAATTGGAGCTGTCCGACATCTACACAGGCGGCACCAATGCACGCTCATGGACCAGCCTCAAGCGGCGTGCGGGACTTGAAACGAGCGCAGTGGGTGAACGGGAGGCTGATATGGCCAGGCGTGTTTTCAGCATTCTTCATGCGGAAGATACGTTGCTGTTAAGCGCCTGGCTTGATGCCTTTGACGGCAAGCCTGCCAATGTGAGCCGGGTTCAAATGCTCGCGCACCAATTATTGCCTTCGCGCAGTGAACTTGTGACGCCCGAAGCCTTCTTGGCGCTTTTGAGAATCAACCCGGTTGTGCTGGCTGAACTTCGCGAGCTTTGCGAGGTGCTGAGAGAACGCAGCTCGCTGGCACCCATTCATCTGCCGGCCACGCCGGATGAATGGCCGCTGGTTTTGCATGGACGGTATATGCGGGCGGAGCTTTTGGCAGCAGTCGGCCACGCCAATTCGTTGGTGCGCCCCCTCTCGGATGGCGGCTGTCTGGTTTTGGAAGCGTGCAGGATCGAACTTTTATTTGTGACTCTGGACAAGAGTGAAGGCTTTGCTGAACACGTGCAGTTCAAGGACTACGCGATCAGCCCGGAGTTATTCCACTGGCAAACGCAAAATAGAGCCGGACCGAACAACATGACGGGGCGCCGCTATCTCGAAAGCCCCGGCAATGGCTGGACGTTTCAGCTCTTTGTTCGGGAAAATCGCGATGCTGCTTACGTCGCGGTCGGCCCTGTTCAACGGGTTTCCCATGAAGGTGACAGGCCGATCTCCATCACATGGCGACTCGATATGCCGTTGCCCGCCGAGCTGTTTCGCAAGTTCAGTGTGCTGCGCGGCTGAAGAAAATCTCTTGACGGTCTGACAAATTATTGCCATGAGCGCCTACCGGCATCGAATCCGGAACTGCCGATCCCGCGTCTGCTGGCGTTGCTCTTTGAACCAGTCCTGCATCTGCGCGCCGTGTGGCGGGCGCGCCATGGCATCCCAATGCTCAATCTGTTTATCCAGGGTCTGGCATTCTGCATTGTGCGCCGCCGTCTTGTTGAACTGGCTGTCTTGCGCCACGACGATTTTTTGATGTATCGGCTCCTCGGCCTGGACCGCCGCCTGGGGGCGCACGGCTACCATCCAGATGGTGATCTTGGCGCGCGACAAACTGGCCTGCGGTATCAGGGCATTTCTCTTGCAGCGCATGCAGCCCGGCCCGGTGCTGATGGCATCTCGACAAGGAGCCTAGCCACCGCCAGCGCACTGGCGCTCAGTTCAGCGCTGGCCGGCGCGCGACATACGCTGCATTCAGCCTGTCCTCCTCGTCGGCTGCCTGGCCTATCGCGGCGCTGGTGTCGGCACCGGGCATCAGGTAAACGGTGCGCGTCGGGAAGGCAAAACTCACGCCCAGCTTGGCCAGCTCGCGCATGAGCTGGAGATTGAGCGTCTGCTGGGCATCCATGTAGAGGTTGTAGCTTGAATCCTTGACGATGTAGACGACTTCGTAATCCAGCGAATTTTCTCCAAAGCCGACAAAATGCGCCCGGTCAAAACGTAGCTTGTCGTTGGACTCGACCAGTCTTTTGACGATGCCGCCCACGGCCTCGGCCTGCTCGGGCGTGGCATCGTAGGTCAGGCCAAACTTGAAGACGATGCGCCGCTCTTCGAGGCGCTTGTAGTTTTTAACGACCTGCTTGAGCAGGTCGGTGTTGCTGATGATGATCTGCTCGCCGCTCAGACTGCGGATGCGTGTGGATTTCAGGCCGATGAACTGCACGGTGCCCGACAAGGCGCCAACGCCGATGAAGTCGCCGACTTCAAAAGGCTTGTCCACCGCAATCGACAGCGACGCAAACAGGTCGCTCAGGATGTTCTGCACGGCCAGCGCCACGGCAATACCGCCCACGCCCAGGCTGGCCACGAAAGCGGTGATGTTCACGCCGAGGTTGGACAGCACCGCCAGCAGCACGACGGCCCACAGCACGCTGCGCAAGGTCCACGACAGCAGCGTGGCCGAGGCGCTGAGCTGCGGCGGCATGCCGGACGAAGTGTGGTGCTCCTGGTAGCTGCGCAGGCCAATGCCGCTGGCCCGCGTGAGCCACAGGCCCAGCTGCAGGGCGACGGCAATGAACCAGAGCTGGCTGACGCGCGCATTCCAGCGCTCGCTCAGCTCCAGCATGCCCAGGCCGATCAGCAGCGCCACCAGCAGCATCAACCAGCGGTTGGTGCTGCTGAGAATTTCGACCAGCATGTCGTCGAGCCGGGTGGTGGTTTGCTTCGCCAGTTCTCGCATGCGCCCCACGGCAAGGCGCAGGGTCAGGCTCATCAGCAGGTAAGACAGCAGCGCTGCAGCTGCTGCCAGTGCAAGGCCAAAAACAGAACCCTCAAAAATGGTGGACGATTGCAACCCGTCAAAGAAATTTGTCATTGTCAAAAGCTTAACAAAAACGAAATTTCCAAAAATAAACCGAGAGATTCACTTTGTGCATGGCGCAAAAGGCCACAGTCACTGCCCTCCGCGGTGATTGCAACAGGGGATCCTGATCGGGCGCTGCTTTTGCCTTGAACTGCTTTTACGCCATCGATACGCGGCGCTGTCTGACACAGACACTATCAGCTTGATCCAACAATGCGTGAAGGTGGGGTGAAGCTTCTTTGAAGCGGGCTTTGCATCCTGCACTTTTCAGAGCGTATCTGTAAAACGCTTCTGCTTATTCACTTGCCAAGGAACCACCATGACGAGCAAACAAAACCCGCGCGACAAACAGGAGCCGCATACCGGCAAGGTCGAGAACGACACCAACAAGATGGGCGAGAAAGACCCTACACAATTGAACCAGGGCCAGCGCACGCCGGACAGCCGCAGCGACCGCGAGGCGCATGTGGGCGGCAGCAACCAGTCGCAGTCGCGCCGCGGACCGGTGGGCACCCCGGAACGCTGACCTGCTGAAACCTGCCGGCCAGCCCGGCTTGCTGCAGGGGAACTGGCGTGGATGGAACGCATGGCAGCCCGCTGGGTTGCTGGGGGGTAAGTGTTGCGGCTCCACTTTTTCCACACCACCCGATAGACGGTCAAGCCCGCTCGCGGCCTTGGCCGCAGGGATGCGAGCGAGGCAGCGCAATGCGCCCGGCCTTTGGAGCTTACTTGTCGGGCAGCTCGATCTTGACTTCCAGCACATCCAGGTTCTCCTGCCGCTCAAGGTTGACCTTGATGTCGTCGGGATTGATGTGGATGTACTTGGAAATCACCGCAATCAGGTCACGCTGCAGCGCGGGCAGGTAGTCGGGTTCGTGGCTGCTTCGGCCCGATCGCTCGTGCGCCAGGATGATCTGCAGCCGCTCCTTGGCGACAGTAGCCGTTTTTTTCTTTTCACCGAGCAGGAAGGAGAAAAATGAGGCCATGGCTTTTTACTTCCCCCCGAACAGGCGTTTGAAGAAACCGGGCTTTTGCGCGTCAATGAAGCGCATCGGCTTGTCCTGGCCCAGAAAGCGGTCAATCACGTCCTTGTAGGCTTCGGACACATCGCTGCCCTGCATGTGCACGGCTGGCACGCCCTGGTTGGAGGCCTGCAGCACGACTTCGGATTCGGGAATCACGCCGATCAGCTGGATGCGCAGGATGTCCTGGATGTCTTCGAGCGACAGCATCTGGCCCTGGTCAACCCGGCTGGGGTTGTAGCGGGTGATGAGCAAATGCTCCTTGATCGGCTCGCCGCCATCGATGGCGCGCTGGGTCTTGCTTGACAGCATGCCCAGGATGCGGTCGGAGTCGCGTACCGAAGAGACTTCGGGGTTGGTCACGACCAGCGCTTCATC
>JBDSZF010000150.1:0-11624 GCA_039925285.1 Polaromonas sp. | reverse complement strand
TCGGTCCAGCTCGCCTTGCTGATTGCCGGCGTTGCCACGGCGCGCCACCTGATCCACGAGGCCGGCCCGCCCGATGCCGTGGCGGGTCTGTCGGTGGGCGCCTATCCGGCGGCTGTGGTGGCTTCGGTGCTGTCGTATGCGGATGCGCTGCGGCTGGTCGAGCGCCGCGCCCGGCTGATGGAGGCCGCCTATCCCGGTGGCTACGGCATGACGGCGATTCTCGGGCTGGAGCGGGCCGCGCTGGAGCCGCTGATCGCCCAAATTCATTCCGCCGAATCACCCGTGTACCTGGCCAACATCAACGCCCCGACGCAACTGGTGATTGCCGGCACGCATGCCGCCATGGCGCTCGTGGCCGAACTGGCCCAGACGCGGGGCGCCTATGCCGCCAAACCAGTGGCGATCAGCGTCCCGTCGCATTGTCCGCTGCTCGACGCGCCGGCCGCCGAACTGGCGCTGGCCTTTGCCGGCGTGCCGCTGGCCGCGCCGCGCCTGCGCTACTTCAGCGCCAGCCTGGGCCGCGCACTGAGCGCGCCGGGCCGCATCGCCGACGACCTGGCGCGCAACATGGCGCTGCCGGTGAAGTGGCACGACACCACGGTGCTGGCCCACGAGCAGGGCGTGCGCCTGAGCGTGGAAATGCTGCCGGGCAGCGTGCTGACCAAGCTCGGCGCGCTGGCGTTTCCCGAGGCCCTGTCGGTCGCCGCAGCCGACACGCGCGCCGACACCCTGCAAGTCCTGATGGAACGGGAGAGGCAGCGCGAACAATAGGCATCGGGCTGAATGAAGAGGGATGAAGTCACGCCGCCGGCTCTGGAAAAGCACGGCGGCGTTTTTCAAGGAAAGGTGGTGAACGAAGGCGGCGGCTGCAGCAGCCTACCCAACCAACGCCTTGGTCGCGAAGAACAGCACCGAAGGGCCCATCAGGCAACCCAGGCCAGTGTAGAAAGTCGAGGTCATGGCGCCGTAGGGGACCAGCTTGGGATCGACTGCTGCCAAGGCGCCGCAGACACCGCTGGTCGTGCCCATCATGCCGCCGAAAACCATCGCAGTGCGCGGATTGTCCAGGCCGATGTACTTGGCGAAGAAGGGCGTGCCCACCATCACCAGCACCGATTTCACCAGGCCCGCAGCGATACTCAGGGCGATCAATTCGGAACTGGCGCCGATGGCCGCGCCGGTAATCGGTCCGACAATGTAAGTCACGGCCCCGGCCCCGATGGTCGAAATGCTCACGGCATCTGTGTAGCCGAACGCCATCGCGACGGCTGCGCCGACCACAAAGGACAGCACGACGCCCGTGAACAGCGAAACAATGCCACTGACGCCACACTTGCGCATGTCGGTCAGGGTGGCACCATAGGCGGTTGAGACGATGGCGAAATCACGCAGCATCGCGCCACCCAGCAGACCGACGCCGCTCAGCAGCTTGAAGTCGACGACGCCATTCTTGCCGCCGGTCATGACGCCGCCGATATAGGCCATCAGCAGTCCCAGCATGATCGCGAGCGCCGACCCGTGCAGATGCCCGCGTGTCAATCGCGCCGACAGGAAATACGAAACCCACATCGTGATTCCCACGACCGCGAAGGCCGTCAGCAGCCCGTTCTTGACGAGCACGTTCATCAAAATATCCATGGTATTGGTCATGCCGGTCACCCCTGGCTCTTGTGGGCAAGTTTTTGCTCTTCGAGCAGATGCTCGGACCGACCGATGCGGTCGATGACCGGAATCAGCGCGAAGCAGACCACCGTCGCCAGAACGCCCGCAATGATCGCCATCGGGCCGCCCTTGAGCGCGCCGAGTACGTTCTGCTGCGCCGCCATCGCCACCACGATCGGGATGTACATGGCGGTCCAGAAGGCAACACCTTGCGACGACTGCTGGATGAAACGGCCGGAACTCTTGAGGTGCTCGGAGACAAGCAGCAGCAAGATCATCGCAAAGCCGACGCCGCCTACATTGGCCTTGACACCGATAGCAGCGCCCAGAAGGTCGCCGATCAGTAGGCCGAGCAGGGTACAAATGGATAAAAGAGCTACCCCGTAGATGATCATGATGCTTGACTCCTTGATACGGCCTGCGTGCGGCCGGGTACTTGAAACCGGGTCCCGCATGAGCCGGAAGGCTTGCCGCGTTGGTTTCTTGGCCGCAACTTTAGCGAGGGCGCCAAGGCAGATCAATTAACACTCTGGTGTCACGATTTCAGTGGATGAAACAGTCGAGGGTTAACCCTGGAGTCATGCCGGGGCCTGCTTCGACAGGCGGCAGACCGACGCCAGTGCCAGCAGATTCGGGTCGCGCTCGCGGGTGCGCAGGAAGTTCAGGCCGATGTGCTGGCGCATCAAAAACTTCGGCTGCAGCGGGATCAGCTGCACCTTGTTGGGAATCACGTCGCGCACCCGGCCCGGCAGCAGCGTGCAGCCGATGCCGCCGCTGACCAGGTTCATCAGCGAGAAGATATCGCCCACCTTCATGACGATGTTGGGCGTGAAGCCGGCAATGCGAAAGGCTTCGATGAAGCCGGAATAGGTGGCAAAGCCCTCGGTCAGGCTGACAAAGCGCTCGTCGGCGCAGGCGCTCAGGTCAACGAAGTCCAGCTTCGCGTAGCGCGAGCCGACCGGCGCGGCAAAGTAGATGTCGTCATCGAAAAGCGCGATCGATTCGATGTCGGCCTCGCCTTCAGGCACGGTCATCAGGGTCGCATCGACAAGGCCCTGCCTGAGCTTTTGCAGCAGGTCCGCATTCGAGCCGAGAATCAGTTCGGTCTGCAAATCCGGCTTGCGCAGCTTGATGCCCATGATGAGTGTGGGCACCGTCTTGATGGTGAGCGAATACAGCGAACCGATCTTGATGCTGTCGGCCGCGTAGCCGCCGCTTTGCCGGGTCGCGTTGATGCCGTCGGCCATCAGCTTGAGGACGTCACGCGCCACCTCGGCCAGAACCTGCGCGGCATCGGTGGGCAGCAGGTTGCGGCCCTCGTGCCGGAACAGGGTGCAGCGCACGCCTTCCTCAAGCGAGTGAAGCGCGCGGTGCACGCTGACCGTGCTGACGTCGAGCAATTCGGCCGCGCGCGTCAGGTTGCCGGTTTCCATGTAGGCCAGCAGGACCTCAAGCTTGCGGAACGTGATGTCTTCGCTGATACGGTTACGCATGGCTGTCTTTCTGCTTTTTCAGCGGATTGTAGGGCCACCATGCCGCCTCTCGCCCACGCTCGATACGCATGAGTCGCTATTTAAAAGTGAGCTAAAAGCGCACGCTGGAAAAGCGCAAAAACTCTATTTGACCCATAAAAATCCGGGCAGGTGTCCCCATCCATGATTACCCTGATTCAAGCCCCAGTCGGCACCAAAATCGTCGGCACGGCCTTTTCAGCCATCTCCGGGTAGTCGCGGCTGAAATGCAGGCCCCGGCTTTCGTGCCGGCCTTGTGCCGAGCGCACGATCAGGTCGGCCACCTGCAGCAGGTTGCGCAGCTCCAGCAGGTCGCGGGTGACGCGGAAATGGGCATAGAACTCATCGATTTCCGAATGCAGGAGGGCGATGCGGTGCGCCGCCCGTTCCAGCCGCTTGGTGGTGCGCACAATGCCGACGTAGTTCCACATGAAGCGGCGCAGCTCGTCCCAGTTGTGCGAGATCACCACGGCTTCGTCGGCATCGGTCACCTGGCTTTCATCCCAGGCGGGCAGCTTCGTGACGTGCGCGGGCTGGCTGTTTTGAGCCGCTTCGATGGCCTGGGCGGTGGCGCTGGCCAGCACCACGCATTCGACCAGCGAATTGCTGGCCAGCCGGTTCGCGCCGTGCAGGCCGGTGCAGGCGGTCTCGCCAATCGCATACAGGCCGGTGATGTCGGTGCGCCCGGCCAGGTCGGTCAGCACGCCGCCGCAGGTGTAGTGCGCGGCGGGAACGACCGGAATCGGTTGCCGGGTGATGTCGATGCCCAGTTCTGCGCAGCGCTGCAGGATGTTGGGGAAATGCGCGCGCAGGAATTCCGGGCTCTTGTGCGAAATGTCCAGATAGACACAGTCCACCCCATGCTTTTTCATCTCGAAATCAATCGCCCTGGCCACCACGTCGCGCGGCGCCAGTTCGGCGCGCTCGTCGTGTGCGGGCATGAAGCGCGTGCCCCCGGCCGAGGGCGGCAGCAACAGCAGGCCGCCTTCGCCGCGCACCGCCTCGGAGATCAGGAATGACTTGGCCTGCGGGTGGTACAGGCAGGTCGGATGGAACTGGATGAACTCCATATTGCTCACGCGGCAGCCGGCACGCCAGGCAGCGGCAATGCCGTCGCCGGTTGCTGTGTCCGGGTTGGTGGAATACAGGTAGACCTTGCCCGCACCGCCCGTGGCCAGAATCGTGTGGCCGGCGCTGAAGGTGGCCACGGCGCCGGTGTCCACATCGAGCACATAAGCACCGTGGCACTGCGTGCCCGGGCGCTTGAGATGGCGGTCGGTGATCAGATCGACCAGCATGTGGTGCTCGAACAGGGTGATGCCGGGCGTGTTTTGCACCCGGCGGATCAGCGTCTGCTGCACGGCGGCGCCGGTGGCGTCGGCGGCATGAACGATGCGGCGCTGGCTGTGGCCGCCTTCACGTGTGAGGTGCAGTTCGCCCGGATGCTCGCTGTCTTCCGAAAAAGCCACGCCCAGCTCGCGCAGCCAGGCGATGGCAGGCGGTGCGCCCTCGACCACGGCGCGGGTGGCAGCCAGGTCGCACAGGCCGCCGCCGGCAATCAGGGTGTCGCTCACATGCTGCTCCAGCGTGTCGCCTTCGGCCAGCACGGCAGCCATGCCGCCCTGGGCCCAGCCGCTGGAGCCGTCGCTGAGTTCGCGCTTGGTCACCACGGCCACGCGCCGGCCGGGCGCCAGCAGCAGCGCGGCGGTCAGGCCCGCCAGGCCGCTGCCAATGATGAGAACGTCAAAATCATGCTGGGTGGTGCCGGGCAGTAGGTTCATGGAAGGCAGTCAGGGTTAGGTCGGGGTGTAGGCAAGACGCACGTAAATCGGGGCAAAGGATTCGGCCTGGGTGATTTCAAGCAGGCATTCCTTGGCCAGTTCAAGCAAGGCAATAAAGGTGACGACCAGCACTGGCATGCCGCGTGACACATCGAACAGGTCCTCGAATTCAAGAAACTTGCGGCCTTGCAGCTTGCGCAGAACGATGCTCATGTGCTCGCGCACCGAGAGTTCTTCGCGGCTGATGACATGGTGCTGGACCAGTTTGGCGCGTTTGACGATGCCCTGCCAGGCGTCCTGCAGTTCGATCACTGTCACATCCGGCAAGCGCGTCAGCAGTGATTGCTCGACATGCACCTGCGCGGGCAAAAAATCGCGGCCCGATTGCGGCAGGGTATTGAGCTGATGCGCAGCCAGTTTGACTTTTTCGTATTCGAGCAGGCGGCGCACGAGTTCGGCGCGCGGGTCTTCGGCGTCCTGGTCTGAAGCTGCTTTTTTCGGCGGCAGCAGCATGCGCGACTTGATTTCGATCAGCATCGCGGCCATCAGCAGGTACTCGGCGGCCAGTTCCAGGTTGGTCGTTCGGATTTCATCGACATAGGCCAGGTATTGCCGCGTCACCGCCGCCATCGGAATGTCGAGAATGTTGAAATTCTGCTTGCGGATCAGGTAAAGCAGCAAGTCCAGCGGACCTTCGAACGCCTCCAGGAACACCTTGAGCGCATCGGGCGGGATGTACAAATCCTTGGGCATGGCAAACATCGGCTCGCCATAGAGCCGGGCCAGTGCGACCGGATCGATCAGTCCCGGCAGGTCCAGGCTGACAGCTGCAGGCAGGGCTTGCGCGTCAGCGGCGGGCCGTTCCTGCGAAGGAAAGGAAGTTGGGGGCATCAAGTCAGCAGCGGATTCGATCAGTTCGTTCAAAAGACTGCTATAAAAAAAACAGAGCGCTCAGGGCCCGAGCCAGGAAAGCTACAGCCGTAGGGAGTGCTTAATTGCCGTTCGGGTGGGCGCTCGTGCCATAGACGTAGGGCTGCTGCGCCACGCGCGCTTCGTTGTAGTCCGCCTGGTCGGCCAGATTCAGGTTCTTGTCCCACCAGATGGCGCGGCCGGCGCGTTGCTCGGCTTCCAGCGTGGGCTTCTTCGCCTTGAGACCGTCGATGAACGAGGTGATTTCAGAGGTGTAGTCGGGGCGGCGAAAAATGGACATGGATCTGGACTGCCTAAAACGTATAGTGTGGGGATTTTACCGGGGTCTGCCTTGCGTTCACCAATTCATCTGCCTGTAGCGGCCCAAACCGGCGATTTATCGGCTGATTTGCCAATGGCTTCGAAAAGGACGGTGCTGTGTATGGGTTTGCTGTCATTCATGCTGGGGCTGGCGGGCTGCGACCAGCAACGCATTACCGAACTGGAAGAGGGCGTTTCCACCGAAACCGATGTGCGGGCCCGTTTTGGCGAACCCGAAAAAATCTGGGAAGCGCGGGACATGGCTTCGCTTCCCATGCCGGGCGCGGCCGCAGAACCTGGCGCCCGCACCCTGGAATACAACCGCCAGCCCGCAGGCAATGTGAATTACATGATCACCATCGGTCCCGATGGCCGGATGACAGCGCTCAGGCAGGTGCTCACGCAGCAGAACTTTGACAGGGTGCTGCCCGGCATGTCGATGGAACAAGTGCGAAAAATGCTGGGCAAGCCGATGAAAATCACGCCTTATGCACTCAGGCAGGAAACCCACTATGACTGGCGCTACCTGAACCCGCCGTCCACGCCGATGATTTTTACCGTGGTGTTCAACCCCGACCTGCGGGTGCTTCGCACCATGTCAGTGGACGAGGAAAGCGTCAATCCAAGACGCTAGGCGCTGAGTACCCGTACACGACACCCAAGGCTTCTGTCATGCGCCCCAGCTTCAGCCCCGAACTCGTGAATGAGCCCTTCGGCGACCCGGGGCTCTATGTCGATCTCACGTTCGAGAAGCGGGCCCTGCTGTTCGATCTCGGTGATCTCGCGGCGCTGCCACCGAAAAAGATACTGCGGATTTCGGATGTGTTCGTCTCGCACACCCACATGGACCATTTTTTCGGTTTTGACCGGCTGCTTCGCATCTGCCTCGGCCGTGACAAGGGCATATGCTTATACGGCCCGCCCGGTTTTGCGGCCCAGGTCGGGCACAAGCTCGCCGCCTACACCTGGAACCTGGTCGAGAACTATGCCAGCGACTTTGTGGTCGATGTCTGGGAGGTCGATTCCGGATGGCAGGCCAGGGGCACAAGGCTGCGCTGCCGCAATCGCTTTCAGGGTGAGCCGCTTGAGCCGCGGCAGATGCACGATGGCGTGCTTCTCGATGAGCCGGCGTTCCGGGTTCGCGCCGCGTTTCTCGACCACGGTACACCCTGTCTCGGCTTCGCGGTCGAGGAGAAGGTGCACGTCAACCTGTGGAAGAACCGGCTTGCCGAACTCGGGCTTGCGGTCGGGCCATGGCTGAAGGAACTCAAGGATGCGGTGATGCGGAGCGCACCCGACGACACACTGGTGCGCGCCTTTTGGCGCGACCACAACGGCGAGCACGAACGCGTTTTCGCCCTGGGCGTGCTCAAGGCTGAGGTATTGCGGCTGGTGCCGGGCGAGAAGATCTGCTACGTGACCGACGTCGCTTTTCACCAGGACAACGTGCAGCGCATCAAGGCGCTGGCGGCGCGCGCCACCCGGCTTTTCATCGAATGCGTGTTTCTCGACCAGGATGCCGGTCATGCCGCCCGAAAGCACCATCTCACCGCGCGGCAGGCGGGCAGCATTGCGCGTGAGGCGGGCGCAAAACGGGTCATTCCCTTCCATTTTTCGCCGCGCTACGCCGACCGCGAGGCCCAATTGCGCGGGGAGATCAAGGCCGCATGGGCCGGATCAACGTTCTAGCCCGGGCGGATGGTCGAGCTCAGCGATTGCCTTTAGAGCGTTTCAACCTTTTTCAAAAATCCCGTGCGCTCCATTTTGGCCCTGGGTTGCGCGTTGAGTCCGGCCAGCACCAGGCGACCGCCGCGCGTCACGATCGCCTTGTGCAACTGCTCCAGTACATCGAGTCCCGAGGCGTCCAGCTGCTGCAGCGACTGCACATCAAGCCTGATGACCAGCCCCTGCGGAGCGCTTTCGACGACGTTCAGGATCGGGTCAATCTTGGCCACCGCGCCAAAAAACAGCGCCCCGTAGAGCCGAAAACTGGCTTCATCGGTGCTGCGCGAAACCTCCTCAACCTGAAACAGCGAACTCATGGCCCGCACAAACAGCACGCAGGCCAGCAACAGGCCGACTTGCAGCGCCACCGTCAGGTCAAAAACCACCGTCAGAAAAAACGTGCCCAGCATGATCAGACGGTGGTGGTTGCTGGCCTGACGCAGCTCGGTAAATTCGTGCCACTCGCCCATGTTCCAGGCGACGTACAGCAAAATGCCGGCCAGTACCGCGAGCGGCACATGCACGGCCAGCGGTGCTGCCGCCAGCACCACCACGACCAGGGTGAGCGAATGCACCAGGCCCGACACCGGCGAGGTGGCACCGGCGCGCACATTGGTCACGGTACGGGCAATCGTTCCAGTGGCCGGCATGCCGCCAAAAAATGGCACGACAAAATTGGCCACGCCCTGCGCCATCAGTTCCTGGTTCGGGTCGTGCCGCGGCAAGCCTGAAACCTGGTCGGCCACGCGGGCGCACAGCAGCGATTCCACCGCGCCCAGCAGCGCAATGGTGATGGTGGGCGCCACCAGCAGGCGAACCGTGGACCACGAAAAATCAGGCAGTTCAAAACCCGGCAAGGTGCGCGGAATGCCACCAAAACGCGAGCCTATGGTTTCAACCGGCAGACTCAGCACATAGGCAAACGCCGTCAGTGTGAGCAGCGCCACAATCGGCCCCGGCAGGCGCGAGGCCATGCGTGTGACCCGCTTGAGCTGCAGCCCATCGCCCGCCTGAATCAGTCTGATCAGGCGGTTGGTGAAGGCATGGGCATAGTGTGTCTGGGTGTCAAACAGGCGCGGCCAGACCAGCAGGCCGAGCAGGCAGGCCAGGCCCAGGCCCAGGGCATACAGGTTCAGGGTGTCGATGTGCTGGCCAATGGCCCGCAACTGGGAGAAGAAATCTGCCGGCATTTTGGGGATTTCCAGCCCGAGCAGGTCCTTGACTTGCGAGAGTGCAATCAGCACCGCAATGCCGTTGGTAAAACCCACCACAATGCTGACCGGCACATAGCGCACCAGCGTGCCGAGCCTGAAAAACCCCAGCAAAAACAGCAGCACACCCGCACCGGTCGTGGCAATCAGCAGATTGGCCAGGCCGTAGCGTTCAAGAATGCCGTACACGATGACAATGAAGGCGCCGGCCGGCCCGCCGATCTGCACCGCCGAGCCGCCCAGCCCGGAAATCAATGCGCCGGCAATGATGGCAGTCCAGATGCCCGCCTCGGGCTTGAGCCCCGAGGCAATGGCAAAGGCCATCGCCAGCGGCAAGGCGACGATGCCGACCGTCAGGCCAGAGCCGGCATCCTTGAAAAACCGTTCACGGTTGTAACCGACCATGGCTGACAGCAGACGCGGACGAAAGCGGGCGAAATGAAAGGGCAGATGCATGAGCATCGATTGTGCGCTTCAGCCCTCATCCGAGCGATCTGACCGCGTGAAGATTGACACAACATCCGGAGTTCTACTGCGGCAGGGCAGGGACGGCCTACTCGCTTTTGCCTGGCAGCACCGCATCAGCGGTGGCGCCGACGGCTGATCCTGCAATGCGCACGGTGCCGATGACGGCACTGGCCGCCAGCCCGGCAGTGCCAATGGCCACCGAGGCCACGGTATCGACGGCAGTGACGACGGCGCATCCCGGCAATGTGACGGCCGACAGGCCGATAAGGGCCAAGGCGACCAGGCGTGTGCGAAAGTGAGGCAAAGCGGTCATGACCAGGCTCCGTGTGGCGAATCGGGTTAATGAATCCGCATGCCCGGCGTGGCGCCCGGCACCGGCTCCAGCACATAAATACCTGGCTGGGCTTTTTCATCGGCATGGCTGGCGGCCAGCACCATGCCTTCGCTGATGCCGAACTTCATCTTGCGCGGCGCCAGGTTGGCGACCAGCACGGTGTGCTTGCCGATCAGGTCTTCGGGCTGGTAGCTTGACGCGATGCCGCTGAGGACATTGCGCAGCTTGCCTTCGCCCGCGTCCAGTGTCAGGCGCAGCAGCTTGGTCGAGCCTTCCACGGCTTCGCAATTGACGATTTTGGCGATGCGCAGATCGACCTTGGCGAAGTCGTCGATCGTGATGGCGGGCGCAATGTCCTCGCCGCCGGGCTTCTCGCTCCCTCCCCCGTTGGGGGAGGGCTGGGGTGGGGGCTCCCCGGCTGCTGGCTCGAACAGGGCGTCGAGCTGCTTGACATCGACGCGCTGCATCAGGTGGGCGTAGGGCTTGATGACATGGCCGACAGGCAGCTTGACGATGGCCGATTTCCACTGCTGCACATCCACGCCCAGCCAGTCGCTGACCTGGGTGGCCATCCTGGGCAGGATGGGCGCGAGCAGCACGGTCAGGTCTTTGAACAGGCCAATGGCCGTCGTGCAGACCATGTGCAGTTCAGCATCACGCGTGGCGTCCTTGGCGATAAGCCAGGGCGCTTTTTGGTCCACATACTGGTTCACCTGATCGGCAAACTGCATGATGATGCGGATCGCCTTGCCATACTCGCGGCTCTCGTACAAGTCCCTGACCTCGTTCAGCGAGGATGACGCCAGCGCGTACAGCGCATGCGCCTGCGGGTCTTCCTGGCCCAGCGCGCCGCCAAAGCGTTTCGTGATGAAGCCAGCCGAGCGCGAGGCAATGTTGATGAACTTGCCAATCAGGTCGCTGTTGACCCGCGCCATGAAGTCGTCGGCGTTGAAGTCGATGTCCTCGTTGCGCGCGTTGAGCTTGGCGGCCAGGTAGTAGCGCAGCCATTCGGGGTTCATGCCCAGGCTCAGGTATTTGAGCGGGTCCAGGCCGGTGCCGCGGCTCTTGCTCATCTTCTCGCCGTTGTTGACGGTCAGAAAGCCGTGGACAAACACGTTGTCCGGCGTCTTGCGGCCGCTGAAATGCAGCATCGCGGGCCAGAACAGCGTGTGAAAGGTCACGATGTCCTTGCCGATGAAGTGGTACTGCTCCAGGCGCGGGTCGGCCATGTAGTCGTCATAGCTCTGGCCGCGCCGCTCCAGCAGGTTTTTCAGTGACGCCAGGTAGCCCACCGGCGCGTCCAGCCAGACATAGAAGTATTTGCCCGGCGCGTCGGGGATCTCGATGCCGAAGTAAGGCGCGTCGCGGCTGATGTCCCAGTCGCCCAGACCTTCGCTTTGCGTGCCGTCGGGGTTGGTGCGTACCGAGAACCATTCCTTGACCTTGTTGGCCACCTCGGGCTGCAACTTGCCGTCCTGCGTCCACTGCTCCAGAAAGGCCACGCAGCGCGGGTCCGAGAGCTTGAAAAAGAAATGTTCCGAGCTTTTCAGCATAGGCACCGCGCCCGACAGCGCCGAATACGGCGCAATCAGGTCGGTCGGCGCATAGACCGCGCCGCAGACCTCGCAGTTGTCGCCGTACTGGTCCTTGGCATGGCATTTCGGGCATTCGCCCTTGATGAAGCGGTCGGGCAGGAACATGT
>JBDSZF010000149.1:0-4556 GCA_039925285.1 Polaromonas sp. | reverse complement strand
GAATGGCTACTTCGCAGTCGTCAAAAATTTCAAGTTTTGCAATTTTCACCCGCACGCCCAGCACGCCGGGCAGCAGCATCAGCCGGTGCGCCAGCTTGCCGATCAGGGTTTCCAGCAGGTTGGCATGCTCGGCGGTGCACTCGGTGATGATAATCTGGCGCACCTTGCGGTAGTCCAGCACATGGTTGATGTCGTCGTCGTGCGGCAGCAGCGGCTGCGTGCCCAGGTTCAGTTCGGCATCGACCTGGATCGGTTGCGGCGCGGTTTTTTCGTGGGCCAATATGCCCAGGTTGGCGTCAAAGCGCAAACCGGTGAGATGGAGGATTTGTGTGCCCCGGGTGTTGAACATGATGACAGTCTGTAATAAGTGAAGTAGGGGGTCTGTCAGCCATTGCCGACGCTTTCATGGCCGGAACTTACATCATCGCAAAGTCGCGTTCGAAGCGCATCAGGTGCTGGCCGCCGTCCACCAGCACGGTGGTGCCGGTGATGGCGGAATTTTCCAGTGCGAACTTGACCGTGGCGGCGACATCGGCAGGCGTGGACGAGCGGCCCAGCGGCGAGAGCTTGTGGCGGGCGGCAAACTGCTCGTTGCCCAGCAAGGGGTTGTTCAGCGTCAGGCCGGGCGCGACGCCGACCACGCGCACCTGCGGCGCCAGCGCCATGGCCAGCATGGTGCTGGCCGCTTCGAGCGCGGCCTTGGACAGGGTGTAGCTGAAGAAGTCAGGATTCTGGTTCCACAGCTTCTGGTCCAGCAGGTTGATGACCGCGCACCGGCCGGCGTGCTCCAGCGCCGCCGTGGCGGGGCGTGACGTGACATGCGCATGCAGCGCCTGGGCCAGCAGGATGGGCGCGCCGGTGTTGCTGTGCAGGTGCTTGTCCAGCGCGGCAAAGCCAAAGCTGGTGGCGCTGTCGTACTCAAAGGCCGAGGCGTTGTTGACCACTGCATCGACGCGGCCAAAATGGGCGATGACGCGGGGCAACAGGCCGCGCACGGCGGCTTCGTCGGCCAGATCGGCATCAAAAGCGGCTGAGACCCCCGACAGACGTTCGCAGTCTGCTACGGTTTTCATGGCGTCGTCTGCCGAGCTACGGTAATGCACCGCCACCTGCCAGCCGCCGGTGGCCAGCGCCAGCGCGATTTCGCGGCCCAGCCGCAGGGCGGCGCCGGTCACGAGAACAACGGGTCGGGACGAAGCAGGAGTCATCAGCTTGGGGTAGGTGAAGGATATGGCGAAATTACCAAAGGGAATCGCCGACAATCAGGTTTGGTGACAAACATGACTAATTCCTCCATTTTAACGAGCCCCCTGCAGGCCGATATCGCCAGGGCCATTGACGAGGCGGGCGGCTGGCTGGGTTTTGATGCTTTCATGGCGCTCGCACTCTACCAGCCGGGCCTGGGCTATTACGCCAACGAATCGCTGAAATTCGGCCTGATGCCTGCTGGCGCTCCCGGCGTGCAAGGCGGCGGCAGCGATTTCGTCACCGCGCCCGAGCTGTCGCCGCGCTTTGGCCAGACGCTGGCGCGGCAGGCGGCCCAGGCGCTGCAGGCGACGGGAACGGCCGAAATCTGGGAATTTGGCGCTGGCTCCGGCGCACTGGCGCTGCAGCTGCTCGACACCCTCGGCCCGCTGCTGGAACGCTACACGATCGTCGATCTGTCGGGCAGCCTGCGCGAACGCCAGCGCGAACGGCTGGGCGCTCACGCCGGCAGGGTAGCGTGGGCCACCGAGCTGCCGCCGCAGATGCGCGGCGTGGTGCTGGGCAATGAAGTGCTTGATGCGATGCCGGTCAAACTGCTCGCGCGCCTGGACGGCGCCTGGCATGAACGCGGTGTGGTCATGCACGAAGGGCGTTTCACTTACGCCGACCGGCCGACCGATTTACGGCCACCGCTGGAAATACCCGGCAACCACGATTACGTGACCGAAATCCACCCGCAGGCCGAAGGCTTTGTGGGCACGCTGGCCGACCGGCTGGCGGCGGGCGCGGTGTTTTTGCTCGACTACGGTTTCCCGGAGCATGAGTATTACCACCCGCAGCGCAGCATGGGAACGGTGATGTGCCACCGCGCGCACTTGGCCGATGCCGACGCGCTGGCCGATGTGGGCGAAAAAGACATCACCGCGCATGTCAATTTCACCGGCATTGCGCTGGCCGGGCAGGAGGCCGGGCTGGAAGTACTGGGCTACACCAGCCAGGGGCGGTTTTTGCTCAACTGCGGGCTGCTGGGTGGCATGGAAAACGCCAGCCTGGCTGACCGAACCATGGTGCAAAAGCTGGTCAACGAGCATGAAATGGGCGAGCTGTTCAAGGTGATTGCCTTCGGTGCAAAGAACAGTCCCGTGTGGACTCCGCTGGGATTTTCGGCGGGTGACCGGACGCATACGCTGTAAACCTGCACGCCATGATCCGCTGGTTCATCATCATTTTTCTCGCGCTGGTCTGCATCAGCTGGTTTTCACCGCTGCTGCAAAAACTCGGTTTTGGCAAGTTGCCGGGCGATCTGCGCTTTCGCGTTTTTGGGCGTGAATGGTTCATTCCACTCACCACCACGATCCTGCTGAGTTTTGTCGCCAGCCTGGTCAGCCAGCTGATCTGAAGGAAAAGCCTGGCATGACTGTCTGCTGCCGCGCCTGCAGGCCTGGTTCATTCCTGCTCGCACGCCGACAGCGCGTCCAGAAAAGTCTTGCGCCACCAGTGCACATCCTGGCTGCGGATTCGCTCCAGCAGCTTCTGGTGCCGCTGCTGACGCTCTGCCAGCGGCATCTGCAGCGCGAGCTGGATGCTTTCAGCCGTGCCGTGGGTGTCGTAGGGGTTGACCAGGATGGCTTCCTTGAGCTGCTCGGCCGCGCCGGCAAAGCGCGACAGCACCAGCACGCCCGGGTCGGCCGGGTCCTGCGCGGCGATGAACTCCTTGGCGACCAGGTTCATGCCGTCGCGCAGCGGCGTGACCAGCGCCACGCGCGCCACGCGGTACAGCCCGGGCAGGCGCTTGCGGGCCACGTTGCGGTGGATGTAGCGCACCGGCATCCAGTCCAGCTCGCCATAGTCGCCATTGATGGCGCCGCACAGGCTTTCAAGCTCCTGGCGCAGGCCGGAGTAGCTGTCCAGTGCTTCGCGGCTGGGTGATGCAATCTGGATCAGGGTCGCGCTCCTGAGGTTTTCCGGATGGTTTTTCAGCAGCTCGCGGAAGGCTTTCAGGCGCTGCGGCAGCCCCTTGGAATAGTCCAGCCGCTCCACGCCCAGCAGCAGGCGGCGGCGCGAGTATTCTCTTTTCATGCGCTCGTACAGGGCGCGCGCTTCCCGGCCGTGGGTCAGGGCGGCGAATTCGTCCACGTCGATACCGATGGGAAAGGCCTGGGCCTGCACGCGGCGGCCGAAAGCGCGGAACTGGTGCTCGGCCAGCTTTTCAGCGCCGACTTCCTGGCCGACGTAACGCGAAAAATGGTCCACATCGGCCTGGCTCTGAAAGCCGAGCAGGTCATAGGCAAACAGCGAGCGGATCAGCCATTCATGCTGCGGCACGGCCGCCAGAATCAGCGGCGGCGGCAGCGGAATATGCAGAAAGAAACCGATGCGGTTTTTGCAGCCCATGGCGCGCAGTTCGGCCGCCATCGGGATCAGGTGGTAGTCGTGGACCCAGATGATGTCGTCGGGTTTGAGCAGCGGCGTCAGGCTGCGCGCCATCAGATGGTTGACGCGCCGGTAGCCGTCGATGTAGCCGGCATCGAAATCGGCCAGGTCAAGCCGGTAATGAAACACCGGCCAGAGCACGCCGTTGCTGTAGCCGAGGTAATAACTGTCGTGGTCCTCGCGGCACAGGTCCACGGTGGTCAGGGTCACGTTGCCGGACTGCTGGGTATGCACCTCGCCTTCACCGGGCGTGCCGCCTTCGACAATCGTTCCGCTCCAGCCAAACCACAGACCGCCATTGGACGCCAGCGCATCGCCCAGTGCCACCGCCAAGCCGCCGGCTGCCGCTGCTTTGTGCGGATCCGCGACGCGGTTGGAGACGACGACAAGCCGGCTCATACCTGCGACTCCCAGGGCTTTGACAGCCGCACTGCAGCGTTGATGATGCCCACCATCGAATAGGTTTGCGGAAAGTTGCCCCACATTTCGCCGCTCACCGGATGCGTGTCTTCCGACAGCAGGCCCAGGTGGTTGCGGGCGGCCAGCATGGTTTCGAAAATCGCCCGGGCCTCGTCCTTGCGGCCGATGCGCGCCAGCGCGTCAATGCGCCAGAAGGTGCAGATGTTGAAGGCGGTTTCGGGTTTGCCGAAGTCGTCGGGCGCCTCGTAGCGGCGCATGTAGGGGCCGTCGCACAGGTGTTTTTCGAGCGCGTCCACCGTGGCCACAAAACGCGGGTCTTTCGGTTCGATGAAACCGACTTCGATCATCAGGAGCGCGCTGGCGTCCAGGTCGCGCCCGCCAAAGCTTTCGGCAAAGGCCTGGCGCTCTTCGCTCCAGGATTCGCGCAGGATGCGCTCGCGCATGATTTGCGCATGAGCGTGCCAGTAGCTGGCGCGTTCGGGCTGGTGCAGCACGAC
>JBDSZF010000148.1:0-8261 GCA_039925285.1 Polaromonas sp. | reverse complement strand
CATGGCCGACAGCCCTGTAGCGGTTGTCGCTCCAAAGCTGCTCAGCAAGTAGTCCGTGTACAACTCCAGTTCAGAATTTTTCATGCGCGTAGGCTAACAGGACGGGCTGCCGCGTAAGGTCAGTTAGAAACTGAAATCACGCAGAATAAGCGCAATAGTCAACAGCTAGGCTGACTGAAAACCCAGCCTGTAAAGATGGGCAAAAGCACCATTTTTCGCCAGCAGTTCCTTGTGTGTACCTGACTCAATAATCCGCCCTGCATCCATCATGATGATGCGGTCCGCATTCTGTATTGTGGATAGGCGGTGTGCAATGACCAGCGATGTGCGCCTGGAGGTCAGCCGCCTGATCGCTTCCTGTACTGCGATCTCGGACTCTGTATCGAGTGCCGAGGTGGCTTCATCAAGCACCAGGATGGGCGCATCCTTGTAAAGCGCGCGTGCAATCGCCAGCCGCTGGCGCTGGCCGCCTGAAAGCTGCATGGCGTTGTGGCCCAGAACAGTGTCCAGACCGTCTGGAAGCTGGGCCAGCAGCGAAGCCAGGTTGGCTGCTTTCAGGCTTTCGATGACACGCTCCCGATCGACGGCCTGCCCCAGCGCCACGTTCTCGGCGATGCTGGTGTTGAGCATCACGACATGCTGGCTCACAAAGGAAAATTGAGACCGCAAGGACGCCAGATCCCAGTCGCCGATGTTCTTGCCATCGAGTGTGATGCGGCCATCGCTCATTTCAACAAACCGGGGCAGCAGGTTGACCAGCGTCGTTTTTCCGGAGCCCGACGCGCCCACGATGGCGAGCGTTTCACCCGATGTGATGCAAAGGCTGAATTCGCTGAGGGCGGGCGTGGCATCGGTCTTGTAGGCAACGCTGACGCTTGAAAACGCAATGTCGCCGAGCGCCCTGGTTTTTACGAAGGAGCCGCTGGTCTCGTTGGGCGTCAAGTCTATGAGGTCCAGGCCGCGCTCCAGTGCGGCCAGGCCCCGAGTGACAGGCGTGGCTGCATCCGACAGACTTTTGATGGGGGCAATCAGCAGCAGCATGGCGGTGACAAATGCTACAAAGCCTCCGACCGTGGTGGTGTTCTCAGCGCTTTGCATCAACGCAATGGAAATGACCGCTGACAGCGCCATGGCTGCCAGCACCTGCGTGATCGCACTCATGCCGGCATAGGCCGCGGTGGATTTCATCGACAGACGGCGCAGGGAATGGCTCAAGATATCGAAGCGGCTGGCCTGGCTGGCTTGAGCGCCGTGCAGCCGGACGTCGCGATGGGCCATGACATTTTCTTCGACCACATAAGCCAGGCTGTCGGTGGCTGTCTGGCTTTCCTTGGTTAGCCGGTAAAGGCGTTTGGACAGCACCTGGATGACAAACGCGACAGCAGGGAACAGGAAACCGACGATCAGCGTCAGTCTCCAGTTCAGGTAAACCAGATAGCCGATGAGTGCCAGCAGTGTCAGCACATCCCTGGCCAGCCTCATGATGGCATTAATCAGTGAGGATGAGCCATTGAACACTTCATAAACGACGGTGTTGGCAATGGTGCTGGCGCTTTGATCGGTAAACAGGGTCAGCCGGGCGCTCAAGAGCTTGCCAAACATGGCCTTGCGCAGTTGCAGCAGGCCATCGTTGGTGACCTGGGCCAGTGCAAACTGCGCCAAGAATCCGGAGAGCCCTCGTATGATGAATAGCAGCATCAGCGTGAGGGGGACCAGCCCGAGGTTGAAAGCGTCCTGCTGAAAGCCACGGTCCAGCAAGGGCTTGAGCAAGGCCGGCACGAAAGGCTCTGTGGCCGAGGCCAAGATGGTCGAGCCCACCGCCAGCGCCCAGCCCGCTCGCGATCCGCTGAAGTACGGCCATACGCGGGCAAGCCTGCGCAATAGAGTCGGTTTTTGGGGCAGGCCCGAGATGTTTTTTTCGATGGGCTTGGTCACGTAGCCTGCTCATGTTGGTGCTTGGTGGTGGCTTGATTTGTTGATTTGCTCAGGCCCAGGGCTAGCAGCAAACCGATCAGGATGCAGAAAAAATCACCAATTAGCGCGTCGTATAGGGAGGAGTTGAAAAGGCAGGCAATGGCCAATGCCAAAAGCGTGGATTGTGCCGCTCGTGCATGAGGTCGTTCCATTTTCAGGGTGTCGCGAAGCACGGAAAGCAGCAATGCAAAAAAAAGAAGAATGCCGGGTATGCCAAGCTGTACGCCCCACAGGAGGTATTCCTGATGAGGGTTGCCGTGACTGTCTGCGTCGATATAAACGGGATGCTGTTCACGTTGCACCCGGTAGAACTCGGTGACCCAGCTACCCACACCTGAGCCTGCCAACGGATGCTGGCCAATGCTATGTATTGCCGTGCGCCAGAAATTAAGCCGTATTGCAGAAGATGTGTCGGGTTTATGCTGGGCTGAATACGCTAGCACTTCGGTTTCTACCTGACTCAATCGGTCCCGCACCTTGGTTGAACTGAAAAATAAGCCTAAAGCCAGCAGGAAAGGCAACATGACGATCGCTGCGCGGTATTTCTTTGGCAACTCCCACATGATGGCCATGGAAAGCAGTGCGATCGCAATCACGTGACCAGTGCGTCCGCTCAGCACAAAAAAGACGTTTGCAAACGCCGCAAATGCCAAAAAAATTGCTAGATGCCGGCCAAATCGGCCAGGGGCATGTTCTCTTAAATGCCAGCAGATGGCGGCAAACACGGCGCTGATGATGCCCTGGTCAAGATATGATGAAAATACTGCGTAATTGGTCAATGCCATTTTGGACGTTGCCCAGGGCACAGGAAGATGAGCGAACAGCATCCACGAACTTCCCAGCAGGAAGCCCTGCGCCATAACAAAAGCACCCAACGCATAATTTGCCTCGCGCCGGTCGCGGATGATGAGCACCATCAAGACGATCAGGATCAGCTTGCCATACTTGACCAGGGAGCCCAAAGCCACGTCCTGCGGTGCCACGGTCCAGAAAAAGCTGAGAGCGAAAGCAAACAGGGCCGCCAGCACTGCAATCGGTGTGCTCATTCCTGTCAACGGACTGCCCTCCGCCGGCAAACGCCGTACGAAGAGCAAGGTAGCCAGGCCAAAGATCACCAGCAACAGCTTGGCGATGCTGATGAGGGCCATTGACAATCCCACGGAGGCGGCAGCCAGGCAGATGACAACGAGCCGTAAATTGATCGTTTCTTTTAACAAAATGGGTATCTAGCCGATGGTGATTTGCCAGCATTATCGGTGAATCACGGGTGCTCAAACCCTGCAGGCGCTCTGCTATGCTTTGGCGCCATCGGGTAATGAGCTTTGCTTGTAAAGCTCATCAATGATCCATCGTAAAGGGCGTCCGTTGCCAAGCTTGTCCGTCATAGTAATTGCCAAAAATGAAGCCCGAAACCTTGAGCTCTGCTTGCGATCGGTGCAGTTCGCAGATCAGGTCGTCGTGCTGGATTCGGGTAGTACGGATGACACCGTCCAGATAGCCCGCAACATGGGCGCAGAGGTCAGTATCAGCCCTGACTGGCAAGGGTTTGGCGTCCAGAAAAACCGTGCATTGGGGCTGGCAAATTCTGATTGGGTGCTTTCACTCGATGCCGATGAACGGGTAACACCGGAATTGCAGGCGGAAATCCAGGCTGCTCTCAAGGCCCCAGCCTTTGAGGTTTATTCTTTCCCCCGGCTTTCAAGCTTCTGCGGACAGTACATGCGTCATTCGGGCTGGTTTCCAGACCGCGTAACACGTCTGTTCCGCCGCCATTCAGCTCAGTTTTCAAATGATCTGGTGCATGAAAGAATCGTTACATCAAGCCCGGTTGGAAAGCTGGAGTCCAAATTGCTCCACGAAACTTACCGAAACTTTGAGGCCGTCCTCGATAAGGCCAACCGCTATTCAACTGCAGGCGCACAGATGCTGCTGAATAAGGGTAATACGGCATCGCTGAGCACAGCTCTTTTGCATGGAGTCTGGGCGTTTGTTCGAACCTATTTTTTGCGGAGTGGATTCCTCGATGGCCGGCTGGGATTTGTTCTCGCCATCTCCATTGCCGAGGCTACTTATTACAGGTATTTGAAGTTATGGTTGCTTCATCAATGCACCAGTAATGTGCCACCTGAGTAATGAAATCAGCTTTTTTTGGGATGATGTAACAAGTTATTGCATTTGGGTGGCTGGCTGTTGTTCTTCTTCAGGGTACAACAAGCCCTTCATCGGTAAAGAATTCGAAAGTGCAATCCTGGCGTTTGGCAACTGATTTCGTCGGCGCCTATGGATTTGACGAGACTTTCCACGAGTGGGGCTGTAAAAAACCCTGACCCTGTTCTTCGATTCAATCAATTTGGGCATACAGCGTAAAAGAAAGCTTCAGAAATTGGAACCGGCAGCGTCCGTCAAAATAACTCAATTGCATTGATCAAAAAAATAATCTATGAGCATCACACCCTCTCTAAGTCGCCGAACCGTTGTCAGCCTGTTGACGGCTGGCGCATTTTCATCCATGCCGGCATTGGCTCAGTTTCGCGTCGAGGTGTCCGGCGTGGGCATGACGCAATTGCCCATCGCCATCGCACCCTTTCGGGGTGAAGCGCAATCACCGCAAAAAATCGGCAGCATCGTCAAGGCTGATCTTGAGCGCAGCGGCATGTTTCGCGGCGTTGATGCTGCAGGCGTTGTGGCCGATGAAAACACGCGTCCCGATCTGGCAAGCTGGCGGCAAAAAGGCGCCGATGCCATGGTGACCGGCAGTGTCTCGCCGCTTGCGGACGGCCGCTTTGAGGTTCGTCTTCGCTTGTGGGATGTCGTGCGTGAGCAGGATCTGGGGGGCCAGAGCTACACCGTCACGAAGTCCGACCTGCGTCTGTCGGCGCACCGCGTGTCTGATTTTGTGTATGAAAAGCTGACTGGCGAAAAAGGCATTTTTTCCACGCGGATTGCCTACGTGACCAAGTCCGGTCAGCGTTACACCCTTTGGGTGGCAGATTCCGATGGGGAAAGTGCCCAGTCAGCGCTGGCAAGTCCCGAGCCCATCATTTCTCCGGCATGGTCGCCAAGCGGTGCCCAATTGGCCTATGTGTCTTTTGAGTCCCGCAAGCCAGTGATTTATTCCCATGATGTGGCGACTGGAAAGCGGCGATTGCTGGCAAATTTCAGGGGCTCCAATAGTGCGCCCGCCTGGTCCCCGGACGGCAATCATCTGGTTGCCACGCTGAGCCAGGCGGGTGGCTCGCAAATTTATTCAATAGGTCTCAGTGGTGGCGCGCCGAAGCGGTTGACACAGTCATCCAGCATTGACACTGAGCCGGCATTTTCTGCCGATGGACGTTCGATTTATTTTGTCAGCGACCGGGGCGGCTCGCCACAGATTTACCGTATGAGCAGTGCGGGTGGCAATGCAGAACGAGTCACTTTTACCGGCAGCTACAACATATCACCGGCCATCAGCCCGGATGGCCGCTGGCTGGCTTATGTATCAAGGGTGGGTGGCGGATTCAAGTTGCATGTGATGGAACTCTCCAGCGGAACGGTTACGCCGCTCACGGATACTTCTGCGGATGAAAGCCCGAGTTTTGCCCCGAACAGCCGCTTGATTGTTTATGCAACCCAGCAGCAGGGCAGGGAAGCGCTGATGACGACCACGCTGGATGGCAAGATAAAAGCACGTTTGTCCGGAGCCGGCGGAGATATCCGCGAGCCTGACTGGGGTCCGTTCCAGCGGTAGTCAATAATTCCAGATTCATATCTTTTTTGTTTTAGCAGGGGTAACCAATGAAGCGCTTCCTTTTTTCCATCATCTCGTCTCTTGTTCTTGCGGCCACACTGGTGGCCTGCGGTTCGAATGTCAAACTGCAGGATGTGCCTGTGGAAGACCGCTCATCGAGCACCTCGCAGGCCGATGCAGATGCAGCGGCAGCGGCCAGCAGAGGTGTGGCCCCCGTGCAGATCGGCGCCACCGATGGCTCCGTTGCAGGACCGGCCAACACTGCAAAAGTCATTTATTTCGACTTCGACAGTTACGTCGTCAAGCCTGAATTTCAGAGCGTTATAGAAGCGCATGCCAGGTACCTGACGGCGAACAAGTCCCGCAAGATGGCGATCGAGGGGCATACCGATGAAATCGGCGGCCGGGAGTACAACCTGGCGCTGGGTCAGAAGCGTGCTGAAGCGGTGCGTCGTGATTTGGGCCTGCTGGGCGTGACCGATTCCCAGGTTGAAGCCGTAAGCTTTGGCAAGGAGAAACCTGCCGTTCCGGGCTTCGATGAAGCGGCCATGGCAAAAAACCGCCGTGCTGAAATCAACTACCGTTAAACAGGCGTGCCAACTGTGAAGACTTTCCGATTTTCTGCTGCTGTTGCGGCTTGCTTGATGGCGTTCAATGTCAACGCAGCCTTGTTTGAAGACGATGAGGCACGCAGAGCCATACTCGATTTGCGGCAAAAGGTCGATATTTCGCAGCAGCGCGTGACGGAGGAACTCAGAAAAGCCAATGAGGACAATGCCCAGCTTCGCCGTAGCGTGCTTGATTTGTCAAATCAGATTGAGGCCTTGCGCAGCGAGATGGCGACACTGCGTGGGCAAACCGAGCAGTTGACCAGAGGCGTTACGGACGTACAGCGCAATCAGAAGGACCTCACGCTAGGGGTTGAAGAGCGATTGCGAAAGGTCGAACCTGGCAAGGTGAGCGTCGATGGGCGGGATTTTGCGGCAGAGCCAGCTGAAAAGCAGGAATTTGAAGCAGCTCTGGCGACCCTTCGAAAAGGGGACTTTGCGGCCGCTCAAACCGGTTTTACGGGTTTCATGAAACGCTACCCGGCAAGCGGTTACAGGCCGTCCGCCCTGTTCTGGCTGGCCAATGCCCAATATGCCTTGCGCGACTACAAGTCTGCGGTAAGCAATTTTCGCGCGTTGGTGACTGCTGATCCTGAGCATCTGCGCGCACCGGAAGCTCTTTTGTCGATGGCCAATTGTCAGGTTGAACTCAAGGACACCAGGGCGGCCCGCAAAACTCTGGAAGATCTTGTGAAAGCCTATCCCGCGTCTGAAGCGGCTTCTGTCGCCAAAGAACGTCTGTCCAAGCTGAAGTAGCGGTCTCGGGGCCAGGCAAAAGCGTTGAGCTTTTGCTGCACCCGTAGCTGGCTCGCACTGACGCTATGGCGACTTGAGCGATCGCTCCGAAAGCGCAAACGAAACAACACATGACATTTGAACCCGATTTGATGGCTCCCGACCTTGATCGCCGCTTTGGTGGGCTTGCGCGCTTGTACGGTGCCGCAGGTGCGCAGCGTATTCGCTCTGCCCATATTGTGGTGGTGGGTCTTGGCGGTGTGGGCTCATGGGCTGCCGAGGCTGCTGCACGCAGCGGTGTGGCCCGCCTGACACTGATCGATCTCGACCATATTGCCGAATCCAACATCAACCGACAGGTTCATGCGCTCGATATCACCTTGGGACAGGCCAAAGTGCAGGCCATGCGGGAACGCATTGCCCGTATCAATCCGGATTGCCAGGTGGACTGCATTGAGGAGTTTGTAGATACCGCGAATTGGCCAGGCATTCTTTCGCTTGATGTCGGATTTGATCGCAAGCATTTGGCCATCATTGATGCTTGTGATCAGGTAAGGGCCAAAACCGCCATGGCGGCATGGGCCATCAAGAACAAAGCGATTCTGGTGAGTGTCGGTGCGGCCGGAGGAAAGCGTTTCGCCCACCGTGTGGACATTGACGACCTGGCGGCAGTCACGCACGATCCCTTGCTGGCGCAGATGCGTTATCGCTTGCGTAAAGAACACGGAGCGGCGCGTCTGGGAAAGATGAATGTGATGTGCGTTTTCAGTCGGGAACCGGTCGTGCAGCCCTCCGCTGAGGGGCGCTTGATCCAGCAGGCAAGCCATGCCGAGGAAGTCCCGCCGCCGGCTGCCGAGTTAACGCAGACAGATGGAAGCCTCAATTGCCACGGTTACGGTTCGGCCGTTAGCGTGACATCTACCTTTGGGATGTGCGCTGCAAGTTGGGCTTTGAATAAAATTGCTGGTTAATTTGAAAAGCCAATAAAAACGACGCTATAATTTGAGGCTGTGCTGCAGACAAAGTAGTGCAGCCAAGATGAAAATCTCGGGACGTTAGCTCAGTTGGTAGAGCAGCGGACTTTTAATCCGTTTGTCGTGGGTTCGACCCCCGCACGTCCCACCAAATTTTATTTGGGTTCTTAGCTCAGCTGGTAGAGCAGCGGACTCTTAATCCGTAGGTCGCGAGTTCGAATCTCGCAGAACCCACCAGCT
>JBDSZF010000147.1:0-4728 GCA_039925285.1 Polaromonas sp. | reverse complement strand
GCCGTCCTTGCGCTGCAGCTCCTGGTCTTTGCTGGCAATGACTTGGCCGTGCTGCTCGCTTTGGTGCGCGATCCGGGCCATCAACTCACCGGCCAGCACGCGCAACTGCTCGGCGTTCAGGCTGTCGAGTTGCTCTGCATTGACCATGGCCAGCAGTTTGCCCAGCCTTTTATTGTCCGGCCATTGGCAGATGCCCCAATTGCACGGGCATGCCCGGCCGGGTTACGGGCGCTTTCAGGTGATCGTGATAATGCCCGCCTGGCCAACGCGCGCCCAAGGCAGGCCCAGCACCAGCGCATCCAATTGGGCGCGCTCGAGCGTGCAATTGGCACTGTTCCCCGAAGGCCAGACGAAGTGGCCCTGGTGCAGGCGCCGCGCGGCCAGCCAGATGCCAATGCCATCAATCACCAGCACCTTCATGCGGTTGGCGCGTTTGTTGGCAAACAGGTACGCCGTGTGCGGATGCGCGGCGCCAAAAACCTTCACGACACGGGCCAGCGCCGTGTCGGTTCCCGCGCGCATGTCCAGCGGTTCTGTAGCGAGCCACACGGCATCAATGCGGATCATTTGAGCCACTCGCGCAGCCAGGCCGCGCAAGCGGCGCCGCCCTGCAGCGGCCACTTCACGACAATGCTGGCGTTGGCGCGCTGCACCTCGACCCGGATGTCCGGCTCTGCAGGTGCTGGCATCTGTGCCGAGGGCAAGGCCAGCGCGATGAATTCAGTCTGCGCAGACGCCTGCTGCGTGCCGCGCGCTTTGCGACGCCACTTGTGCACGAGATTGGCGTTCAGGCCATGAGCCAGCGCGATGCCCGCTACAGAGGCGCCTGCCTGGGAGCATTCGCTCAGCACCTGCGCCCTGAGAGCCTCGCTGTGACGCCGCCGGGCGGGTAGTTGGGAGTATTCCATGGTGTCCACTTGTGTTCTTGGTGGACACCATCGTCGCCGTCCTCCTCGACGGATTCAATATGTGTTGCCCGGGCGCATACTTCGTGCCTGTCCGGTCTCAAAGTCGATGCAAGGAGAAAGGGCCTGTTGAGGCGAGGCTCTGGATGCGGCTGGCGCGCGATTTATCATCTGCCGAAGCGCTCTGCTCGACTTCGTCCCGGAACTGTTGCACTGAGGTGTGGAGCGGCTGATGATCCTTTACCTCGTTCGCGCGGGCTATGTGCAGGGCCCGGATTACCGCGAGCTGAAGGATGTGACGACGTGGCTGGAGTGGCGTGCCGTTCCGCTGCGCGCCGCTGGGTAGCAGGTCGAGGTGAGTGTGCGCAAGGCTGGTGTTTCGGCCGACGAAATCCTTATTGCAGCTGTTGAAGCTGGAGTGGATCTGCTGGTTGCCGGATCGCGCAGTCACAATCTTGCCAGCCGCCTGTTTCTTGGCAGCGTTGCCCGCGATCTGGTACGCAAGACCCCGCTGCCGCTGTTGCTCCAGTGGATCGAGCCCGAGGTCCAAGGCGCCCAAAAGGGCTTTGGCGTCGTCTGTACGGAGACTTTGCGCCATGTGCTGCTGGCAACTGATTTGTCCAAGCACGCCAGTGCCGCCGAGCAGGCTGCAGTGGCACTGGCAGGCCACGCATCCCAAATCGACTGCCTGACCGTGCTGACACGACGAGCCCTGGATGTCACGCCAGCACTGACGCTGATGACCCGCGCTGCGCTGGATGCGCTGGTGCTCGCTGATCATCATCGGCAAGCACGGCGAGAACTGGATGCAGAGCATGCTCATCGGCAGCACAGCTTCACGCTTGTGCGAGAGCGCGGGCAGGCCGGTGCTACTGGTGCCGCTGCCTGACGAGCAATAAGCGCCTTTTGAAAATCGTTATACCCAGATCAGGCATGACGGTGACAAGTTTTTGCATCGAAACCTGATCCGGTAAAAAAATTGGCAGCCATCAGCCTGCCGTGAAAAACACACGAAACCAGTTAACGGGCTTCAAAAAGAGAGCCTGGGTCTTCCTGCGCTAGCGGTTAGATGGCACAATCCTCTGTGTTTCTGAAGGTCCTTCCTTGCCACAGTCGCATCCGCTAATCGGTTCAGCCGTGTTGCGGAAGGTTAATCAACCAGCTTTAACCAGCTAATGTTTCCCGAAGGGAAACGGAGGTCAGCGGATATGAGTTCAAACTCGCAGTCACCTGCGTCTATATACACAGCCTACCAGGGCAATACCTATCTTTTCGGCGGCAATGCGCCCTATGTCGAAGAGATGTACGAAAACTACCTCGCCAATCCCGCCAGTGTCACCGACAACTGGCGCGAGTATTTCGACGCACTCCAGCATGTTGCTGCAACGGATGGCAGCAATGCCAAAGACGTTCCGCATTTGCCGGTCGTCAATGCCTTTGCCGAGCGTGCCAAACAGGGTCAAACGAAAGTCGTGGTTGCCAGCGGCGCAGACTCTGAAATGGGCCGCAAGCGCACAGCAGTCCAGCAACTGATTGCCGCTTATCGCAATGTCGGTGCGCGCTGGGCCGATCTAGATCCCCTCAAGCGTGCTGAGCGCGACAATATTCCTGAACTGGACCCGGCTTTTTACGGTTTCACCGATGCCGACCAGGAGACAGTGTTCAACACCAGCAACACCTTCTTCGGCAAAGAAACCATGAGCCTGCGCGAGCTGCTCAATGCGCTGCGCGAAACCTATTGCGGAACGATCGGTGCGGAGTACATGTACGCCACCGACCAGAACCAGAAGCGCTGGTGGCAGCAAAAGCTCGAAAGCATTCGCACCACCCCCCATTTATCCAAAGAAAAGAAGCTTCACCTTCTGGACCGTCTTACGGCTGCAGAAGGCCTTGAGCGCTTTTTGCACACCAAGTATGTGGGCCAGAAGCGTTTTTCGCTGGAAGGCGGCGAAAGCTTTATTGCCAGCATGGACGAGTTGATCCAGCGCGGCGGCGAAATCGGCGTGCAGGAAATCGTCATTGGCATGGCGCACCGGGGCCGCCTAAATGTATTGGTCAACTCTCTGGGCAAAGTGCCTGCCAACCTGTTTGCCGAGTTCGACCATACCGCTCCTGAAGACCTGCCCAGCGGTGACGTGAAATACCACCAGGGTTTCAGCTCTGACGTGACGACCCCGGGCGGTCCGGTTCACTTGTCGCTGGCCTTCAATCCGTCGCACCTTGAAATTGTGAATCCGGTGGTGGAAGGCTCGGTTCGTGCCCGCATGGACCGTCGCGCCGACCCCAAAGGCTTGCAGGTATTGCCTGTGCTGGTGCACGGCGACGCCGCCTTTGCCGGGCAGGGCGTGGTCATGGAAACACTGGCGCTGGCTGAAACCCGTGGTTATTTCACCGGCGGCACCGTCCACCTCGTCATCAACAACCAGATCGGCTTTACCACCAGCGACCCGCGCGACAGCCGTTCCACGCTGTATTGCACCGATGTCGTCAAGATGATTGAAGCGCCTGTGCTGCACGTCAACGGTGACGACCCGGAAGCAGTAGTGCTGGCCACCCAGCTGGCGCTTGAGTTCCGCATGGAGTTCCAGAAGGATGTCGTCGTCGATATCATCTGTTTCCGCAAGCTGGGCCACAATGAGCAGGACACCCCGGCGCTGACCCAGCCGCTGATGTACAAAAAGATTGCACAGCATCCAGGCACGCGTCGCCTTTATGCCGACAAGCTGACCGCGCAAGGCATGGGCGAGACGCTGGGTGATGACATGGTCAAGGCCACCCGCGCCGCGCTGGATGCGGGAAAGAGCACGTTCGACCCGGTATTGACCAATTTCAAGAGTAAATACTCCGTTGACTGGAGTCCCTACATTGGCAAGAAGTGGACAGATGCCGGCGACACCGCCATTCCCATGGCCGAGTGGAAACGCCTGGCCGAAAAAATCACGACCATCCCATCGACCGTCACGCCGCACAACCTGGTCAAGAAGGTGTACGACGACCGCGCTGCCATGGGGCGTGGCGACATTCCGGTGGACTGGGGCATGGGCGAGCACATGGCTTTTGCTTCCCTGGTGGCGAGCGGCTATCCGGTGCGCCTGTCAGGTGAAGACTGCGGACGCGGAACCTTCACGCACCGCCATTCCGTGATCCATGACCAGAGCCGCGAAAAATGGGATACGGGCACTTACGTGCCGCTGCAAAACGTGGCCGACAACCAGGCTCCGTTTGTGGTCATTGACTCGATCCTCTCAGAAGAAGCCGTGCTGGCCTTCGAATACGGCTACGCGTCCAACGATCCAAGCACCATGGTGATCTGGGAAGCCCAGTTCGGCGATTTTGCCAATGGCGCGCAGGTGGTGATTGACCAGTTCATCGCATCCGGCGAAGTCAAGTGGGGCCGTGTCAACGGCATCACCCTGATGCTGCCGCATGGCTATGAAGGGCAGGGTCCAGAACACAGTTCGGCACGCCTTGAGCGCTTCATGCAGCTGTCGGCCGATGCCAACATGCAGGTGGTTCAGCCCACCACTGCCAGCCAGATCTTCCATGTGCTGCGTCGCCAGATGGTACGCAACCTGCGCAAGCCGCTGATCATCATGACGCCGAAGTCGCTGCTGCGTAACAAGGACGCAACCTCGCCGCTGTCCGAGTTCACCAAGGGCGCCTTCCAGACCGTCATTCCCGAGAGCAAGGAAGAGATCATCAAGAAGGCCGACAAGGTCAAGCGGATCGTTGCCTGCTCGGGCAAGGTGTATTACGACCTGGTCAAGAAGCGCGAGGAAAAAGGCATCGACGATACCGTGATCCTGCGTGTGGAACAGCTCTA
>JBDSZF010000146.1:0-5637 GCA_039925285.1 Polaromonas sp. | reverse complement strand
TCGTTGTTGTTCACCAAAAGCCGCATCCAGCAGCACAGGTCCTTGATCTCAGCGCGGTCGAAAAAGCTTTGTCCGCCTGAGACCTTGTAGGGAATGTTGGCCTTGCGGAAGGCTTTTTCAAATGGTTTGGCCATGTGGTTGGCGCGGTACAGCACGCAAAAGTCTTTCCATTCCCGGTACTGCTGGCCTTCGGTCTGCAGGCTGCCTTCGGCGCGCAGGCTCTGGATGCGCGCCACCACGCGTTCGGCCTCGTGCTCTTCGCTGTCGCAATCGACCACCCGCACCGGCTTGCCTTCGCCCAGTTCGCTGAACAGCGTCTTCGGGAACAGCTTGGGATTGGGGCCGATGACATTGTTGGCGGCGCGCAGGATCGCGCTGGTCGAGCGGTAGTTCTGCTCCAGCTTGACCACCTTGAGGGTCGGGAAATCCTGCGGCAGCTTTTTCAGGTTGTCCAGCGTCGCGCCGCGCCAGCCGTAGATCGACTGGTCGTCGTCGCCGACCGCCGTGAAGCGGCCGCGTTCGCCGACCAGCAGTTTCAGCACCTCGTACTGGGTGGCGTTGGTGTCCTGGTATTCATCGACCAGCACATGGCCGAGCGACGCCTGCCACTTGTTGCGAACGGCTTCATGCTCTTTGAGCAGCTTGAGCGGCAGGCCGATCAGGTCATCAAAATCGACGCTCTGGTAGGCGCTCAGGCGCTCTTCATAATGGCCCATCACGCGCGCAACCAGGCGTTCCTCATCGCCGCTGGCCTGCGCTTCGGCCTGGGCGGCGTTGAGTCCCTGGCTTTTCCAGGCGCTGATGGTCCATTGCCACTGGCGCGCCGTGGCCACATCGGTGCTGCCGCCTGCGTCTTTCAAAATGCTGGTCACGTCGTCGCTGTCGAGGATCGAAAACTGGGGTTTCAGTCCCAGCGCAGCGCCGTCCTCACGCAGCATGCGCACGCCCAGCGCGTGAAAGGTGCAGATCAGCACGCCCCTGGCCGACTTGCCGATCAGGCTTTTGGCACGCTCGCGCATTTCGGCGGCGGCCTTGTTGGTGAAGGTGATGGCGGCAATCTGCTCGGGCTTGAGCCCGGTCTGGATCAGCCGGCCAATCTTGTGCGTGATGACCCGCGTCTTGCCCGAGCCGGCACCGGCCAGCACCAGGCAGGGGCCGTGCAGGTAGTTGACGGCTTCCTGTTGAGCGAGGTTGAGTCCGTGGGCGATAGGGGAAGAAGATGACATGCAGAAAAAAATCGGGAAATGAGCACCCGAAGAAGAGGTGCTGAAACAAAGGCCAGAAGAAAAGCCAAAACAGCGGCCATCATAGCCAGTCGCCTGAAGTCCAAGTCCGGCCATAGACAATACCCGCTGTGCTACACATCCTGCTGGTTTCCTTTCTTTGCATTGGTGCCCTGCGGTTATGCCGCCGCCCGGCGGACGCTGCAGGCCGACTATGTGCCGGTAGCGCTGCTGGTCAAGCTGGTCATTCACCCGCTGCTGGTGGGCGGCGTGGGTCCGGGCGCCATCGTTTTGGGCCTGCCGCTGGAGCGCTTTACCCTGAGCGTGCTGGTCCTGGTGGCTGCCCTTCCCAGCGCCAGCAACGTCGCCATGCTGGCCGAACGCTTCGGTGCCGACAACGGGCGCATCGCGCGGATCATTTTGCTGTCAACCGTGCTGGCGTTTTTCCGCTTTTTCGCTTTTCGGCGGCGGTGGCTTTGTTGACTTGAGGGGCCGGCGGCTTAAATCTTTCGCTGGCGTGGGCGGTGGATGTTCGGCGTCGATGGGCGTTGTTCAGGACAATATTTCCACGCCGATTGATTGAGGCAGGAGTCGATCCGTTGCAGTCGGTCAAGCTTTCGCCTTCAACGGCTGCATTGCAGCGGAAGCCGCCGATCGTCACTTTCGTCAGTCCAGCGACCGCTTTTGGCTGACAACCCACCCTTAAAATCCCCCACCCCCTCAAATCGCAATCGGGTCCACATCCATCGCCCAGCGCACCAGGCTTTTGAATTCGGCCTGCCGGCGGGTCTCAAACAGCAGCGGCTGCCAGGCCGCCAGAAAGGCCTGCAGCGCCTTGCGCGACGGGCTTTCCACCAGCATCTGGGCGCGCTCGATATTGGCCACGCGCTGGATCGTCATCGGCACGGCCGGGTAGGACGTGACATGGGCATGGCCGGGCAGTTGCTGCGTCTGGGCGGCCTGGGCGGCGGCATTCAGGAAGCCCTGCGCGACTTCCTGGGCTTTGGCTTCGGCCCGTATCAGCGCTGAAAAGCCGAAAGGCGACAGACCGGCGGCCTGGCGTTCGGCCAGTTCCTGGGCGGCAAAAGTGGGGTAGTCATGCTGCTTGAGAGCTTCAAACAGCGGATGCTCGGGGTGAAAGGTTTGCACCCACATTTCGCTGGCGGCGCTGCGCTGGGCATCGCGGCCGGCCCGGCCTGCCGCCTGCATCAAGAGGCTGAACAGGCGCTCGGGAGCCCGGAAATCGCTTGAAAACAGCGCGCCGTCGGGGTTGACGGCGGCCACCAGCGTGATATGCCGGAAGTCGTGGCCCTTGGCAATCATTTGCGTGCCGACCAGTACATCGATCTCGCCGGCATGCACGCTGGCCAGTTGCGCTTCCAGCGCGCCCTTGTGCCGGGTGGTGTCGGCGTCGATGCGGGCAATGCGCACGGGGCTGCCGTCGGGCCGCCTGACATGGACCAGCAACTCGGCCAGATGTTCTTCGAGCCGTTCGGTGCCGCGACCTAGCGGGGCGATGTCGATGTTGCCGCAGCTCGGGCAGGCGCGCGGCACGCGCTCGGTAAAGCCGCAGTGGTGGCAGCGCAGGGTGCGGTCGATCTTGTGGAACACGCGGTAGGCGCTGCAGTGCGGACAGTCGCTTTTCCAGCCGCAATCGTGGCAGGCCAGCACCGGCGCATAGCCGCGCCGGTTGAGAAAGATCAGCGACTGCTCGCCGCGCGCCACCCGCTCGCCGATGGCCGCCAGCAGCGGCGGCGCGATGACGCAATGCCTGGGCTGGTGGTTCATATCGACCCGCCGAACCGTGGGCAATTTTCCCGCCGCGGCCAGCGAGTACTCGGTGGGGGCTGCAGGCGCAACGACCCCCTCGGGGGGCAGCGAACCACGCGCAGCGGGGAGCGTGGGGGCACCAATCCTTTCGCTCATGTTCAGGCGCTGATAGCGGCCAACAATCGTTGCCTGCCAGCTTTCCAGCGAGGGCGTCGCCGAACCGAGCAGCACGCGGCAAACGCCATGCTGGCTGTCGCTGGTTTCCAGCCGGGCGCGGTACACCGCCAGGTCGCGTGCCGAATAGCGCGCGCCTTCCTGCTGCTTGTAGCTCGGATCGTGTTCTTCATCAACCACCAGCAGGCGCAAATTCGGCATCGACGCGAACACCGCCATGCGGGTGCCCAGCACCAGCCGCGCCTGGCCTGAATGCGCGGCCAGCCAGCCTTTGAGCCGCTGGGCCGGGCTCAAGCCGCTGTGCATGGGCACGACGCGCTCGCGGCCCAGATGGGCAAAGCGGGCTTCAAAGCGGGCCTGCAGCTGTGGCGTGAGGTTGATCTCGGGCACCATGACGAGCACCTGCGCTTGCGGGTCCTGCGCCAGCACCTTGGCGGCGGCGCGCAGATAGACCTCGGTTTTGCCGCTGCCGGTAGCGCCAAACAGCAGCGCGGGCCGCTGTTTGGCGTCACTTTCTGCATCAAATTCAGCCAATACGCAGGTCTGCTGTGCGCTAAGTGCTATTAAATCGGTAGTGCCCGGCGCATGGCTCGTATCCACGAGCGTCCGCTTGAGCCGGCGCGCCAGCTGCAGGGTCGTGAGGTCGCGCAACTGCGGCGGCAGGGCCGCCAGCGCCACTTCGCCCAGCGAGCGCTGGTAATAGCCGGCGGTAAATGCCACCAGCTTGCGCCAGGTCGATGACAGCGGTGCCAGGCCGTCAAGCACGCTGGCGATGCCGCGAATATTTTGCTGGGGCATGTCGCCGCTGTCCTGCAACACCTCCCACACCACGCCCAGCACTTCGCGCCGGCCGAAGGGAACGCGCACGAGCGTACCGGGGCTGAGCGGCAAATCGCTGCGGTAGGTCAGGGGTCCGGCGATGGCGCTGTGCGCCGGCGTGGCGATGACTATCTGCAACCAGTGGCTCATAGCAAGCACCCAAACAGGCATGCTGCTTCAAAACGACATCCAGACAGCTCGCTAAGTGCTTGATTTTTCAATCTTTTGGAGTTGTCCAGATTTTCTGTGGATAACTTTGTTGATAGCTTGTTGCAATACGCCGTAGAGCCTTGTAAATCAAGGCTTTCATTAAATTGCCCGTGAAAAAGGCAATTTAATGTTTCCTTATAAATCAACAGCTTACGTTCACTATGGGTTTGATAGCGGGTTGCCGGGCTTAAGCTCAAGCTTGAATAGCTGTAGCACAGGTTTTGTGTATAAGTCCGGGTGAAGGTGTCATTTTTTGTGCTAGTCATGGCTGAAATTCGCCCGAATCAGCCACTTTGGAGGCTGGATTGCCTATTTTTTCAGCGACTGTGGGTGCGCATGCTGCGGGAATGCGCATGGACGGCGCGGACCAGCACTTCGACGCTTTCGGGCGGCGTGTGCTGGTTGATGCCGTGGCCCAGGTTGAAAATATGGGTCGGTCCGTTTTGAGTCAAATCCCTGTGCGGCGCGCCAAAACTGTCCAGCACGCTGGCCACTTCCGCTTCAATCTGCGCCGGGTTGGCAAACAGCACGTTCGGGTCGAGGTTGCCCTGCAGCGCCTTGGCATTCGGGCCGTTTTCGCCGACACGTGCCCGCGCCTGGGCCAGGTTGACGGTCCAGTCCAGCCCCAGCACCTCGCAGTCGAGCTGCTTCATGGCCTCTAACCACTGGCCGCCGCCTTTGGTGAACACCAGGCGCGGAATGGTGACGCCCTTGTGTTCGCGCTTGAGCTGAGCCAAGACGCGCGCGGTGTAGGCCAGGCTGAAGGTGTGAAAAGCCGCATCGGCCAGCACGCCGCCCCAGCTGTCAAAAATCATCACGGCCTGGGCGCCGGCTTCAATCTGCGCGTTCAGGTAGAGCGCCACGGCGTCGGCATTGATCGCCAGGATCCTGTGCATCAGGTCGGGCCGCTGGTACATCATGGTCTTGACCAGCCGGTAGTCGGACGAGCCCGCGCCTTCGACCATGTAGCAGGCCAGCGTCCAGGGGCTGCCCGAAAAGCCGATCAGCGGCACCCGGCCATTGAGCGCCTTGCGGATCGAGGTGACGGCATCGAACACATAGCGCAGCTTGTTCATGTCGGGTACTTCGAGCCTGGCCACCGCTAGCTCATCGCGCACCGGCGTGGCGAATTTCGGTCCTTCACCGAGCGCAAACGACAGGCCCAGGCCCATGGCGTCGGGCACGGTCAGGATGTCGCTGAACAAAATGGCGGCATCGAGCGGGAAGCGCTCCAGCGGCTGCAGCGTGACTTCGGTGGCGTAGTCGATGTTGGTCGCCAGTCCCATGAAGCTGCCGGCCTGCGCCCGCGTGGCACGGTATTCGGGCAAATAGCGGCCGGCCTGGCGCATCAGCCAGACGGGGGTGTAGTCGGTCGCCTGACGCAGGCAGGCACGCAGGAAAGTGTCGTTTTGGAGGGGTGCAAACATGGGGAGATTGTCTC
>JBDSZF010000145.1:0-5889 GCA_039925285.1 Polaromonas sp. | reverse complement strand
CGCGAGAGCCGCCGGTTCGCATCCGGCAGTCCATCCCCACCGCCTGGATTGAGCTGGGCATCCGCGAAGGCCGCAATCGCCAGGTCAGGCGCATGACGGCGGCCGTGGGTTTTCCGACCCTGCGCCTGATCCGCGCGGCCATCGGCCCCTACACGCTGGACGGCCTGGCGCCGGGAAGCTGGCGCGAAAGCGAGGTGACTCCGCCTGCGCCCTAGCACTCAATCCGAATCGTTCAAAGACTCATCCAGCACCATGTAACGCTTCACCAGGTCAAAGAAACGCTCATAAAAAATGGCAGAAGAGATGGTTTTACTGGCCACCTTGACCATGGCGTCATTGCTTGAACTGAAAGGCAGCGAAACCGAGCCCAACCCGCCCACGCCCAGGCTGGCCGAATTGTTGCTTTTCTTCAGGGCGTAAACGTCCTGCAGGGCAGTGACAAAACCCAGGCTGACTTGGCCGTCCGGGCTGTCGGGCGCGCACACCACCCGGATTTCCATTTGCAGGTGCGACTCAGGCTCGGGCTGAAAGTTTTTGCGGCCCTCCACCAGGTCTTCTCTGGCCGTGCTGATCAGGTAACCCTGGCTCAGCAAGGCCCGTCTCGCGGCCTCGCAGGTTTGTGCGGCAGGCGCGTCAAACAGCCGCGAATAGGTCACGGTGGAACTGAAATCCTCCTGGGACGGAAAGGCTTTCACCGGGCTCGCGCAACCCGTCAGCAGAGCTGACAGGCTCAAAATGCATGGCAACCAGACAGTGGTGCGACAACGGATGCTGGACAAATTCAAAACCGGGTACTCCTTCAGGGATCAACAATCATATTTTCGGTTTACCAGGCCCAGGCCACGCCAGAGGCTGAACCGCTTCATCATTGAGCGATGAAGATGTGGGGAGTTAGGAGTCCAAACGCCGGGCAGGGTTCCCTCACCCGCTGCGCCACCGAATTGAATTTTCCGTGCCGCTTCGGGGTGCTTGCAATTTCACCCCCTGCCCAAAAGTAGAGCCAATGACTGAACCACTCCACATTGTCTGCCCGCACTGCCACACCACCAACCGTGTTCGCGCCGACCAGCTTGGCAGCGAACCGACTTGCGGCAGTTGCAAGAAAGCGCTCTTCACCGCGCATTCCGCAGCGCTCGATGAAGCGGCGTTTGACAAACACATCAGCCGCAACCAGATTCCGGTGCTGGTCGATTTCTGGGCGCCATGGTGCGGTCCCTGTCGCCAGATGGCGCCGGCTTATGAACAGGCAGCGGCGCAGCTGGAGCCGCAGGTGCGCCTGGCCAAGGTCGATACCGAAGCCGTTCCCAACCTGGGGGCGCGCTTCAACATTCGCAGCATTCCGACGCTGGCGCTGTTCAAGGGCGGCCGCGAAATCGCACGCCAGCCCGGCGCGATGGGCGCTGCCGACATCGTGCGCTGGGTGCAGTCGAAGCTGCGCTGATCGCCACAAAAAAGTCAGGCTGTCCAGCCTTGGGGCTGAACGGCCTGACTTTCAGAAGATACGTCACCGGGTTTTCAGAGGCGCCCTGTCATTTTCAGAGCGCCGGATGGGTTCATGATGGTTAATAAGCGCGGCCACGGCGCGCGTTGCGCATCAAGCGTTCCACCTCGTCGCGCAAGGCCGCGAGTTCATTGCGCAGTTGGCGGCGCTCTTGCCGGGTCACCACACCGTCAGACTTGTAAGCAGCCTCCTGACGGGCAATTTCCCGTTCGCGGCGGTGCAACCTGCGCGCTTCACGCTCGGTGATGCGGCCTGAACGTACACCTTCGTCAATGCGCCGGCTGATCTGGTATTCACGATGGTCGATGCCGGGTGTGTGGGCGGCGTTACCCGCATTGCCGGACCTGACGAGATCGCGGTTGGCCATCATGCGTTCGACATCGGCATTCAGGGCATCGAGCTCGGCCCTCAACTGCTGGCGCTCCTGCTGCGTCACATTGCGCTTGGATTTGTACTGGCTTTCGCGGATTGAAATGTCGCGGTCGCGCCGGTAGAGCGCCTGCGCTTCTGACGGCGTGAGGTGGCCGGAAGCCATGCCTTGCTGGATGCGGGCGCTGATCGCCTGCTGCGCCTGGTCAATGCCCGGCGTATGGGTGCTTTGGGCCATGGCGGGGGACATGCCCAGTCCGGCAAACAAGGCGGATGCCAACAAGGACGCGGTCAAGATTTTCGATTTCATAGGTTCCCCGATTTTTGGATGGACTTGGCAACAGCACTCATGGCGCTGTTGCTGAATCGCTGCTTTTCTAAGGCTCTTGTGTGATCCAGTGCATGCATTGTTGCCTTGCATTTGTTAACGCCATGTCAGGAAAACGGACATTTACCCGGTATTTACTTCGCGACTACAGTGGTGTCTTGATGCATTTTTACGATCAAGCCATCAGTCCGCCTCCATCAGCCTGACCGGACCGCGCTCCCCGATCCCCCTAAGGCATCCGTCTCAACTTGACCATGCGATATGGCTTACCCTTTCTAAAGCGATTTCCCTGCTTATGCGGCACGAACCCTGGATAGACTTACAAGATGAAAAATGGCCACATCATGACCGCACTGATAGCTTGCCTTCTTACCGTGATTGCTGGGCTGATATTGTTCAATTTTTGGCCCGCCGAAAAGCGCATCGAAACCCAGCTCACGCGCCAGTACAACACGGATGATCCGCAGTTCCAGCGTTCGCTGGGCGTCCTGCTGGGTCCGCCTATCCTCAATGGCAATGCCGTGGAAGTGCTGGTAAACGGCGATGCAATCTTTGAATCCATGCTCAAAGCCATCCGCAGCGCGCAAAAAACCATCACTTTTGAAACCTACATTTACTGGTCGGGAACGATTGGCCAGCAGTTCAGCGAAGCGCTGATGGAGCGGGCCAGGGCGGGCGTCAAGGTGCACGTCATGCTCGACTTTGTCGGCAGCGTGAAGATGGACCTGGCCAGCATCAACGCGATGAAGCAGGCCGGTGTGCAACTCGAGCGCTACCACAAGCCGGTGTGGTGGAAGCTGGCGCGCATGAACAACCGCACCCACCGTAAACTGCTGGTGGTCGATGGCGCCGTCGGTTTCACCGGCGGTGTCGGCATCGCCGACCAGTGGCGCGGCAATGCGCAGGATGACAAGCATTGGCGCGACACCCATTTCCGGGTTGAAGGCCCTGTGGTTGGTCAAATCCAGGCAGTCTTTGTTGACAACTGGACCAAGGCGACCGGACACGTGCTTGATGGCGCCCACTACTTCCCGCCACTTAAGGAGGCCGGTACCCATCTGGCACAAATGTTTAGCAGTTCGCCCACAGGTGGCGGTGAAAGCATGCACCTGATGTACCTGATGGCGATCACCGCCGCCAAACACAGCATTCACCTGTCGAGCGCCTATTTTGTGCCCAACGAGCTGACCGTCAAGGCGCTGGTGGCCGCAGCCAACCGCGGTGTGAAGGTGCAAATCATCACTCCCGGCACGAACATTGATTCCGAAGTGGTGCGCAGTGCCTCCCGTTCGCGCTGGGGTGAATTGCTCAAAGCAGGCGTTACGATCTCGGAATATCAGCCCACGATGTTTCACGTCAAGGCGTTGGTGGTGGACGCACTGCTAGTGTCAGTTGGCTCGACCAATTTTGACAATCGGTCGTTCAGCCTGAACGACGAAGCCAACCTCAATGTTCTCGACCATGATTTCGCCCAGCGCCAGATCGGCATCTTTGAAGATGATCAGCGGCGCTCAAAAACCATCACTTTTCAAGCATGGCAGCAGCGACCATGGAGGGAAAAATTCATCGACCAGATGGCATCGCTGTTCGGTTCGCAGTTGTGACAACGAAGTGGAAATTCAACTGCAGCAGCGAGCGCTTGGCATCACTGTGCGCGCCAGCGCTGAATTGATAAAAGCAACGCAATGACCCCCTCCTGGTACGAGCGCTACATCCTGCCGCCGGCGCTGGACTTTGCTTGCGGCCTGCCTATGGTGAGCCGGCAACGCCAGCTGGTCGTGCCGCTGGCACGCGGCCGGGTGCTGGAAGTCGGCATTGGCACCGGGCTGAACATGCCCTGGTACGACAAAAGCCGCGTGAGCCGCATCACCGGGCTGGACCCGGCCCTGCAGTTGCATCCCCGGGCGCGCGAGCGCATCGCCGAGGCCGGTCTGGAGGTGGCGCTGGTGGGTTTGTCGGCCGAACAGATTCCGATGCCGGATGCCAGCTTTGACACGGTGCTCGTCACCTACACGCTGTGCACCATTGCCGACCCGCTGGCGGCGCTGCGCGAAATGCGCCGCGTGCTGGCGCCGGGCGGGCAGCTGCTGTTTTGCGAACATGGCCGCGCGCCCGATGAATCGGTGCGGCGCTGGCAGGACCGGCTGCAGCCGCTATGGGGCAAGCTGGCCGGCGGCTGCCACCTGGGGCGCGACATTCCGGCGCTGCTGCAGCAAGCCGGTTTTGGCGTGACCAAGCTGCACACCCGCTACCTGCCCGGCCCGCGCCCCTTCACGTTTCACTACTGGGGCGAGGCGCTGCCGGCCTGAGTGCTGCTGGTTTCCTGTTCGACGCAAGGCGTGGGCGCCGCATTAAACACGCCGCTGAGCAGTTCGGGCAGGCGCTCAATCCCCATCTTGAAACCGCAGGCCTGTGCGTGGCCGCCGCCGCCCATGCTTTCGGCCAGCGGGATGCAGTCAAAGCTGCGTTGCGAGCGCAGGCCGACCTTGACGCCGCCGCTCTTGCCCACATGCCACATCAGCGCAAAGCTGCCGTTTTTTTCGGCCAGCAGGTTGCCGATCAGGCTGTGAAACACGCCGGGCACGTTGACCATCAAGCCGCTCTGGCCATTGAAAACGATGGGCTGGGCGGACTCGGCCATGTCTGTGACGAGCTTTTTGAATTTCTCGTCCATGGCCTGGCCGCGTGCCATGAAATCGGTGATTTGCGCGGGGCTGAACTGGGCAATCTCGGCCCAGCGGGCAAAGGCTAGCGGCTCCATGTCGAGGGCCGCCAGAAAGCCGGCGCTCTCGGGGTACTGCCAGGCCCAGATGTCGCGGTCTTCAATAAAGCGCACCAGATCAGGCACCGGCTTGTCGGGGTGGAAAAACTCCCAGGCCAGCCGGGCGCCGGACTTGTCCATGTCGAAATGCACCACGCCGCAGCGGCAGGCAAAACCGGTGAGCTTTTCGGCGGCGCTCTTGTGGTGGTCGAGCATCACGAGCTTGGCGGCGCTTTCGTCGATGCCGCGCAGGATCTCGGCCGAAAACGAAAAATCGAGGATGTAGACGGCTCTGCCAGCCAGCGCGGGCAGGTCATCGACCGACTTGATGTCGCCGTGGTCAAGCGGCAGAAATTCGGCTTTTCCCGCATAGAAAAGCCAGGCCGCCAGGGCCGAGCCAAAGCCGTCGGGGCATTTGCGGCCGTGGTAGATGACCAGCGGTTGCGGGTCGTTCAGGTCGGGGGCAAACAGGAGTTGCAGGGGAAGAATGGTTTTCATGTGAACCGGATTGTCGCCCCGCCCCTGGCAACGCTGGCGCCAGCAGGGTTTTACAGGCTGGCGGCGGTGAAGCGCGCGTCGCTCACCGGGAGTGGAGTCCTTACTGAATCGCGGCCTTTCTGCGCCCGCAAAGCCGCTTCTACGGCTTGCATGGCGTGGCCTTGCCGGCGGCCTTGAGGTAGGCGATCAGGTCACTGCGGTCGCGAGCTTCGGGAACGCCGTCGTAGGTCATGGCGGTGCGCGGCACCAGCGCCAGCGGCTTGGCCAGGAACAGGTTCAGCGTTTTCTCGTCCCACACCAGGCCGGAATTTTTCATGGCCGGCGAATAGGCAAAGCCCGGCACGCTGCCGGCGCGCCGCCCGAGCAGGCCGCAGTGCCGGGGGCCGACGCGGTCATAGGCCAGCGCATGGCAGGCGATGCAGCGCGCATAAA
>JBDSZF010000144.1:0-21306 GCA_039925285.1 Polaromonas sp. | reverse complement strand
GCACCATATCCTGCATCTGTCTGAAAACGTGGGCAAGTTTTTGCTGTTTGGCAGTGGCAAGCCTTCGCTGGATCTGCTTGGCAATGTGCCGCCCGAACTCAGGACGGAATTGCGCACCGCTCTTTTCCAGGCCGCCCATTCGGGCAAGTCCGTGCAGACTCGCGCCATTGCCGTCCAGCGCGGCGACAGCCAGGTTCCGGTTCAGATGACGGTGCGGTTTTTTGGCGAGGCGGGCAGCAAGTCGGGACTGATGCTGGTGATGTTTCAGGACGTACCCGAGAAGGCGCGCAATGCGTCGCTGCAAAGCGCTGATGCGGCGCAACAGCTGGTGATCAATCAGCTGGAAAACGAAATCAGGCAGCTCAAGGGCAACTTGCAGGACACGATTGAGCAGGCTGAAACGTCGACTGAAGAGCTCAAGGCGTCCAATTAAGAGTTGCAGGCCATCAATGAAGAACTGCGTTCGGCCAGCGAGGAGCTGGAAACCAGCAAGGAGGAACTCCAGTCGATCAATGAAGAGCTGACGACCGTCAACTTTGAGCTCAAGGTCAAGGTCGATGAAACCAGCAAGATCAACGATGATCTGCAAAATCTCATTGCTTCTACAGACATTGCCACAGTGTTTGTTGACACGGGCTTGCGCATCAAGCGCTACACCCCGCAGGCGGCCAGCATCTTCAGCCTGATTGCGACCGACTTGAATCGCTCACTGCTCGACATTACCCACAAGCTTCACTATGAGTCGCTGGCCAGTGATGTGGCAGAAGTCTTCAAGACACTGAACCTGGTCGAGCGGCAGGTGGACAGCCACGACGGCAAACACTATCTGGCGCACATCCGTCCCTACCGCACCACCGAAGACCGCATCGAGGGAGCTGTGCTGACCTTTGTGGATGTGACAGCCTTGCGCAAGGCTGAGGAGAATGTGCGGGCGGGCGAGGAACGGCTTCGCATCGCTGCCGAAACCACCAAGGATTACGCCATTCTCACGATCGATGAAGAAGGGCTTGTCACCACCTGGAACCAAGGCGCGGTGCGGCTGTTTGGGTATGCTGAAGCGGAAGTCGTCGGCCAGTCGTTTGCGCTCCTGTTTACCCCTGAAGAGCGGGCCGCAGGCGCTCCCGAAGCGGAGTTGCGCGGGGCCCGCGAGGAAGGGCGCAGCATGGATGAGCGCTGGCATCTGCGCAAGGACGGCAGCACCTTCTATTGCAGCGGGGTCGTGACGCGCCTAGAGGGCAAGGTAGGCGGCTTTGCCAAGATTGCCCGCGACATGACGGAAAGCATCACCCTGCAAAATAGCCGCGACGAGCAGCTCAAGTTCGAACAGCAGGCCAACGAACTGAAAGACCAGTTCCTGGCAGTGATGTCGCATGAACTCAAACATCCGCTGAACCTGATCCAGGTCAACACCGAGTTGCTGATCAGCCAGCCCGAGGTGAGGGCCTTGCCAGCGGTGATGCGCGCTGGCGAAACCATTCGGCTTGCAGTCGCCAGCCAGACCCAAATCATTGATGACCTGCTGGATCTGTCGCGCGCGCGGACCGGCAAGCTGACGCTCAGGCTGGCACCGGTGGCGCTCAATGAAGTGATGTCCTTGATCGCGGAGGCTGCCCGGGAGTCTGCGGCTCAGAAAGGCCTGTCGCTGCAGTATGAGGGCGCTGCCGAGGATCTGGTGGCGCTGTGTGACCGCGTCCGGACCGAGCAGGTGTTCTGGAACCTGATCAACAACGCCATCAAGTTCACCCCGGAAGGCGGCTGCGTCTCGGTCACGTTGGTGCGCGATGGGTCGTTCGCCAAGTTTTCAGTGAGCGACACCGGCCAGGGGATTGCCCCCGAGTTTTTACCCCGGATTTTCAGCCTGTTCGCTCAGGCCCCGGCGCAGGCTAACCACCAGAACATGGGGCTGGGCGTCGGTTTGACGCTGGTGCGCGACCTGGTCGTTGCCCAGGGCGGCAAGGTGCTGGCCGAATCGGCCGGCCTGAGCCAGGGCGCCACTTTCACCGTCTGGCTACCGCAGGCCAACAGCAGGCCGCAGGATAAACAGGCGGCTTTGCAAACCGGAAGTCTCAAGGGACTCAAGATTCTGGCGGTCGATGACATGATTGATTTGCTGGAGCCTTTTGCAGCGTTGCTGCGTCTTGAAGGCGCCGATGTTGACATTGCCACCAGCGGACAGCAGGCGCTGGAAATACTGGAAGGCAAGACTTACGATTTGCTGATTTCGGACATCGGCATGCCGTATATGGACGGTTATGAGCTGATCCGCAAAATCCGCCAGCGTCCAGGCTGGCGCAGTCTTAAAGCCATTGCCCTGAGCGGCTATGGCCGACAGGTCGATAGCGTCCGGGCCTTGCAGAGTGGATTCAATGCCCACCTCGCCAAACCGGCCACAGTGGCGCATATTTGCCAGGCTATTACACAACTGCTTTCCAGCGCTGAAACGTGAAACCAGCTTGCAAGCAATGCGTTAATGCGTTGCACTGCATTGACAGACGGTAGCTGTTTATTACAAATTCTTTGCGGCGAACCAAGCGCTGAGCGCCCTGTTTTGATACAAACGCTTTACATGACTTCCTGAGGAATCATTGGGCATCTTATTGCTTCGAAGGCAGTCCGATGTCACAAGGGCTGCACAGAACGAAGCTAACCTTATCTATCGGGAAGAGGCGGAGACATGAGACCCCAAAAAATCATCCCTTCCGTGAATGGTTCAGCTTCACTCACCGAGGTGTCCGGGCAGCAGATCGAGGCCGCCCGCTATGCTGTCCTGAGACGCTTGGCGCCTTGTTTGCGCCACCACATGGTGCGGCCCCTGCAACCGATCGGGCTCATTTATGGCGTCATGCACCACAAGCTTAGTGCCGCAGAACCCGATTTGCAATCAGTACGCCAGGAGGCCGACAAGATCAATGATTTTGCCAAAGCGGCGCTTCATGAGTGCATGGACATGGGCACCTGGCTGGCGCCCGAGCCGGGCGTTCTGGTCGAGTTGGGCGCTGGCGTCAGGGAATGTGTGGGTCTGCTGGCGACCATGCTGCATTTTTGCGGCTTTAGTCTGGTCAATGAAGTGGAAGAAATTCCAGTTCAAGTGCAGCGTGATGCCATGCGGATGGTTTTGAGCGCCGCACTGCTTGAGCTGGCCGATTCATTGACGGAGCCAGCGACCCTGACGATCAGTGCTGCTGCCGTCAGCAAGGATGAAGTCGCCTTGTTCCTGCAGGTACGCGCAAAGCGTGAAGGCGATGTGGATCATTATGAAGACGGCTACCGAAAGCTGTTGTGGCAGGATGTCCAGGCGCTGGCGGCTGCAGAGGATGTCATCCTGTCACGGGAAGGCGACCTGCTCACCATGGGCTTTGCCGTCGAACCTGCGCCAGTCCATTAGTGCCCGGCCGAAACCGGTTCAAGCGGGTCGGGTCAAGGACACGGCCCCGGTTTTCCCGTAAAAAAGGTGTCCATTTGCTTTCTGGCTGTGCCAGCCGCTCGGCCATCGCCCACCAGGCGCTGGGGTCTTGTCGAATTTCAGGTGTTGATTTCAAAGCGGGCTTCGCCCATGTCGCGGTTCAGGGGCTTGAGGGCGGACATGATGGCCTTGTCTTCGGCTTTTTCCCAGAGCGCAATCACTTCGCGTTCGGCTTGGGCGACTTCTTCGGCGGGCAGATGGCCAATCAGCGAACGCGCCAGCATGCAGGCCTGCAGCGTGGGCACGACGTAATCGCGGCCACCGATGCCAGATTCCAGCGCCATGCGAAAGCGCAACTCGGCGGCGCTGCGTTCGGCCGCGCTCAGGCCGGTGGCGTTGACCATTTTGACGCTGTAGTTGGGTGTCTTTTCGCTCATGGCTTGCTTGTCTGGTCCGGTTGGTGTTGAGGAGATACGGTCTTGAAAGGGCTGCGCCGCTCCAGATCGTCGATGTAATCGTCGATGCCCGCGCCTTCACGCTCAAGGAAACGCTCGATGGCGTCGGCAAATGAAGGATGCGCGAGCCAGTGCGCGCTGGTGGTTTTGACGGGAAGCAGCGCGCGTGCCATCTTATGTTCGCCCTGCGCGCCGCCCTCGAAGCGCTGAAAGCCGTGTTCAATGCACCACTGCAGCGGCTGGTAATAGCAGGCTTCGAAGTGCAGGCAATCGACCCGGGCCAGCGCGCCCCAGTAACGGCCGTAAGCGCTCAGGCCCTGCATCGGCTGGTCATCATTTTCGCCTGTAGCACAATCAGGATTTGCGCTGACTGCTATCAAGCTGGTAGCAATTGCAGTGCCGCTGTGCTCCGCCACAAACAGCAGCCAGTTTTCGGGCATGGTTTCGGCCATGCGCCGGAAGAAGTCACGGCTCAGGTAGGGTGCATTGCCGTGCTCCAGGTAGGTGCGTTCATAGCAGCGGTAGAAAAAATCCCAGTCGGCGCTAGCAATGTCCCGGCCCAGTGACCAGCGAAAGGTGATGCCGGCATCGTGCACCCTGCGGCGTTCCTGCCGGATTTTCTTGCGCTTTTCCTGGCTCAGGGACATCAGGAAGTCGTCGAAGTCGCGGTAGCCAGAAGGCTGCGAACGCAGCGCCGGGCCGCCCCAAGCAAGTTTAGCCCCCGCGGGGGGCAGCGCAGCACACGAAGTGGCAAGCGTGGGGGTTTTATTCGTCCAGTGGAACTGCACGGTGTGGCGCAGCATCAGGCCGGCTTCTGCGCAGGCGGCCACATCCTCATCAGCCGCAAACAGCAAATGCAGCGACGACAGCTTTTCAGCTTCACACCAGGCCACCAGCGCCTTGACCAGCAGCGTGCGCTCTGCCGCGCTGCGCGCCAGCAGTCGTGCGCCGGGCACAGGCGTGAAAGGCACGGCGACGACGGCTTTGGGATAGTAATCAAGACCGTGTTGCTGGTAGGCATTGGCCCAGGCCCAGTCAAATACATATTCGCCGTAAGAGTGGGCCTTGAGGTACAAGGCGCAGGCGCCGGCCAGCGTGGCGCCTTGCCAGAGCGTGACAAAGCAGGGCGTCCAGCCGGTTGCAGGCGTGGCGCTGCCGCTGGTCTGGAGTGCCGCCAGGTATTCGTGGCGCATGAAAGGGTTCAGGATGCCGTCCGGGCTTTGCATGGCCAGCAGGGCGTTCCACTCGCTGGCATTGACTGCCAGCGGTGAATCCAGGATGCGGATGACATAATCGTTCGCGTTGTTTTTCACGTGTTTTTCGTGTTTTTCCAGGGGTTCAATTTTCATATGTCACTCAAAATTTGCGTCGCCCAATTGAACTACTGCGTCGGCGACATGGCCGGCAATGCCCAAAAGATCATTGATGCCGCCCGCACCGCTTACCAGGACGGCGCCCGGCTGGTGCTGACGCCCGAGATGGCCATTTGCGGCTATGCGGCGGAAGACCTGTTTTTACGGCCCTCATTTATTCAAGCCTGTGATGATGCCGTGAATCAGGTGGCCCGTGAGCTGGCCGGGTTAAAGGGCTTGACTGTGGTGGTGGGCACGCCGACCCACGGCGACAGCGGCTTGGGGCTGCGCACCAAAAGCGTCGAGGTCCAGCAGCGCCACAATGCCGCCCGCGTGCTGCGCGAAGGCCGCGTCATTGCATCCTATGCCAAGCGCGAACTGCCCAATTACCAGGTGTTTGACGAGCGCCGCTATTTCACACCGGGGCAGGGCAGCTGTGTCTTTCAGGCCGGTGAGGGGAATGCGGCCATCAGCATCGGCATTTTGATCTGTGAAGACGCCTGGTTTGAAGAACCGGCGCGGCTGGCCAAGCAGGCCGGCGCCGAGCTGCTGGTGGTCATCAATGCCTCGCCTTTTCATGTCGGCAAGGGTGGCGAGCGCGAGGTGATGATGCGCCAGCGTTGCCTGGCGACCGGTTTGCCGCTGGTTTACGCGCATCTGGTGGGCGGACAGGATGAGATCGTTTTTGAAGGCCATTCGTTTGCCTTGCAGGCCGACGGCGCGCTCGCAGGCCGGGCCGAGAGTTTCAAGGAAAACCTGTTCTTTACGCAGGTAGTACGGGCGCAATCAGCTATTAAGTTAATAGCAAAAACGGCGCTCGAACGCAGCCGGGAAGCCGACTTGTGGGATGCGCTGGTGCTCGGCGTGCGCGACTACCTGGGAAAAAACGGCTTTCCAGGCGCGATTCTGGGTCTTTCCGGCGGTATCGATTCGGCCCTGGTGCTGGCGATTGCGGTCGATGCGCTGGGGGCCGACAAGGTCCGCACGGTGATGATGCCTTCGCCCTACACGGCCGATATTTCGTGGATTGACGCGCGTGAAATGGCCGATCGCATGAAGGTGCGTTACGACGAAATTTCGATCATTCCTGAGTTTGAAGCCTTCAAGTCGTCGTTGGCGGGCGAGTTCAGGGGACTGGCCGAGGACACCACCGAAGAAAACATCCAGGCGCGCATCCGGGGCGTGTTCCTGATGGCGCTGTCGAACAAGTTTGGCTCGATTGTGCTGACGACCGGCAACAAGAGCGAAATGGCGACAGGCTACTGCACGCTCTATGGCGACATGGCCGGGGGCTTTGCGGTTATCAAGGATCTGCTGAAAACCACCGTGTTCAGGTTGGCCCGCTGGCGCAATGAAAACGATCCGTACGGAACCGGTAGTCGTCCGATTCCGGAGCGCATCATCACGCGTCCGCCCAGCGCCGAGCTGCGCGCTGACCAGACTGACCAGGACAGCCTGCCGCCTTACGAGGTGCTTGACGCCATCCTGAAGCGCTACATGGAAAACGACCAGAGCGTCGATAGCATCGTTGCCGCCGGATTTGAGCGTGCCGTGGTCGAGCGCGTGGCTCGCCTCATCCGGATCAATGAATACAAGCGTCGCCAGGCGCCGGTCGGGATCCGGGTGAGCCACAGAAGCTTCGGCAAGGATTGGCGTTATCCTATAACCAGCAAATTCGGCGCATAAACTGAGTCTGTAGCGCCCCATAAGCGCTGCATGGCAGACCGTAACCCCCGATTTAATATCAATACCCTAGCTCCACGGAGAATTTTTAGTGAAACAAATTACCGCCATCCTCAAGCCCTTCAAACTGGAAGAAGTCCGCGAATCCCTTGCTGAATGTGGCGTGACTGGCCTGACCGTGACGGAAGTCAAGGGCTTTGGTCGTCAGAAAGGTCATACCGAGCTGTACCGTGGCGCCGAATATGTGGTTGATTTTCTGCCCAAGGTCAAGGTCGAAGTGGTCGTTAAAACCGATGACGTGGACCGCTGTGTCGAGGCCATCGTGCAGGCGGCACGCACGGGCAAGATTGGTGACGGCAAGATCTTCGTCACCAGCGTCGAGCGCGTGGTGCGCATCCGCACCGGGGAACAAGACGAAGCGGCGATTTAAGCCGCTTTAAATCTGGTCAAGCTGGACGGTCGGCAGCGTGCTGCCCGCCGCCTGCACCAGTTCCTTCATCAGTAATTCCACGTCGTTACCGGTGCGGATCAGTTCCATCTGCCATTCAGTCATGAAACCGGTTTTGACCGCCGATTGCAGGAAGGTCAGCAAGCTGTCGTAGAAGCCGTCCATGTTCAGCAGACCCACCGGCTTGTCGTGGTAACCGAGCTGGCGCCAGGTCCAGACCTCAAAAAACTCTTCGAGTGTGCCAATGCCGCCGGGCAAAGCCAGGAATGCATCGGCCTGTTCCGCCATGATGCGTTTGCGTTCATGCATGTTCTCAACAATGTGCAATTCGGTGCAGCCGGTGTGCGCCCATTCTTTTTCGACCAGTGCTTTCGGAATGACGCCAACCACCCGTGCGCCTGCGGCCAGCGCTGCATCGGCCATGATGCCCATCAGCCCGTTGTGCCCGCCGCCATAGACCAGCTGGCCGTCATGCCGGCCTATCCAGGTGCCAACGGCATGCGCCATTGCCGCAAATTCGGTACGGTTGCCGACGCGCGACCCGCAGTACACACACAGGGAAAAGGATGGTTTTGTCAGGGATGTCGTTTCAGAATTCATCAGGCAAACCGGTGAAATAGCGCCAGCATCCAGGTAGCTGCGCAGAGCAGCAAGCTGAGCAGCACCGCAGCGCTGCCCATGTCCTTGGCGCGTTTGGAAAGATCGTGCCATTCGGGACCGATGCGGTCGATAGCCGCTTCAATGCCGGTGTTGAGCAACTCGACAATCAGCACCAGAATGACCGTTCCAGCCAGCAAAACGGTTTCAATCCAGCTGCGGCCCAGCCAGAAGGCGACGGGGATAAGCAGCACGGACGCGAGCGCTTCCTGGCGAAAAGCCGTCTCATTCCAGCCAGCGCGCAGGCCCGCCAGGGAGTAGCCTGTGGCATGCCAGACGCGGCTCAGTCCCCGGCGGCTTTTCTGGGGGTTCACGATGGCGGAAAACGGGGCTTGTTCAGGCATAAAAAGCATTGTCGCGCAGCGTTGTGACAATCTGCTTTTTCAGGCATTACCTGGCAACCAGGGCTTTGTCTGGGGCCGGGCGTTTCGTTTTGGCGGGGCTGATCCAGGTAATCAGTCGGGTACCGGCCCAGGCATCGTGCCAGAACTGTCGCTGCGGATGAAAACGCGCCAGAACTGCCCAGATGGCAACCCAGCCCAATGTGAGTACGGCACCTTCACGGGCCGGCAGACCCAGCAGCCAGCTCACCCCCAGCGGCGGCAACAACCACAGCCAGCTGAGCGCATAGCGCAACAGGGCGCGTTGCTGGGTAACCGGCTTGCCATTCACGTCGACGATGCGAATGTGCCAGGTTTTCATGGCCAGCGTCTGCCCTTTGGACCAGAACCAGACGAAATAAATACCAAAAACCACAAATACAAAAGCCTGCAAGGCATGGCGGTTGTCCAGTGCATTGCGGGTCTGGCTCAATGTGCTGAAAAGGTAACCGGCAATGAAGACCACGCCAAACATCAGCAGGCCTTCATAGATCCAGCAGGCCATGCGTCTTGGGATTGACGGTGTTTGGGTATCTTGAACTATCAATTTAATGGCTTTGGGTAGGCGTCAGCAGAGGTCTGCAGCACTGATTGAGTAATAAGACCGGCCGGCGGATGCACCGGCGGAATTATTGCTGAGGTGCGGTGCCGGCTCCAGCAGCAGGCGCTACAGGAACGGGGACTGTCGCCGGGTACGAATGCATTATTTTAGGCGCAGGCTTGATGGCCGGCTTGCTGGCAGCCCGGGCAGGGACTGCCACCAGTTTTTGTGGTGCTACGGGTTTGACCGCCGTGGCGGCTCCCGTCGGCTTGGGACTGGCCTTGGCGGCAAGTTTTTGTTTTTCTTCAGGGCTCAGGACCTGGTAGGCCTCCCAATGGGCCTTTTTTTCTTCGGGTGTCAATTGCCTAGACAACTCTTTGGTCTTGCCAAAGTTAAGCCGTGCCTGTGCGCGCTGTTGTGGGCTCAGGGCAATCCACTCCTTCATGCGACTGTTCAGCGTGGCCTGTCCTTCCGGAGGCAATGCGCCGTAATTTCTGGAAATTTCCAGCCACTTGCGTTTTTGCTGCACGCTCATGCTGGCGTTCCAGCTCGACGCCAGCGGCGCAAGGGCTTGCTGCTGTAACGGGCTTAATTCGGACCAGACTGGGCCTGAAGCTGCAACCTTGCCCGTTGCCGTTGCACTGGCTGGTACTGCTGGTTTTGGGAGCTGTGCAAAGCCAGGGGGCGACCCCGCCAGCAGGCCGGCCATAACCATTACGAGCGACAGCGACTGCAGTCTGGGAGCCAGAAAGTTAACGGCTGGTACGGTCATTGGACGCTTGCAGCCTGACGGGTGATTTTGAGGAACTGGACAAAGCCGGGGTCTGCAAATGCGGCTGGCGGCAACTCATCGGTCAGCAGCGCCGCGTCCACTTCGGCGAGTTCTTGTGTCCGCTTGTCGTTTTGAAAGGAATTGATGGCCAGCAGGCCCGCCACCAGGGCAATCAGTGGCAGCACCGAACCAATCCGGCTCCACCAGCTCAAGCCTTCTTCGGCGCCCCAGGTGAGCGCCGCGCTACTGCCCGTATTGACCACATGGCCAGCCGTTTGAGTCTTTGCAATCTTGCGCTGGGCAACAGCTTGCGCGCGAGCTGCCCGCAAGCGCTCGGAAATATCGTGCGGCAGTTCTGCCGTACCCGCAGACAGGTAGGACACGGTTTTGAAACCGAAACGGTCTTGCAGAATATCTGCTCTCTTTTGAGGTAAGTTCTTCATAGTTTTATCCCTTTGGCGCTCAGCGCTTTACTGAGGGCATGAACTGCACGGGAGCAGTGTGTTTTGACGCTGCCTTCCGAGCAACCCATGGCTGCAGCAGTTTCAGCCACATCCATTTCTTCCCAATAACGCATCAGAAACGCTTCCCGTTGACGATCTGGAAGCTCCTTTATCTCCAGTTCAATCTCATGCAATATTTGCGCTCGTTCGGTGGCGTCCTGGGCACTTTCTGTTCCTTCGGAGTGGGTCAGACTCTCCAAAGTTTCCAGAAGATCAAAATCACCCTCATCGCTGGACAGCGCAAACTCGCTCATGTTGGAGAAAAGCGCATTGCGGGTCTTGCGTCGTCGGAACCAGTCCAGTGTGGTGTTGGATAAAATTCGCTGGAACAGCATGGGCAACTCTGCAGCAGGCTTGTCACCATAGTGCTGCGCCAGTTTCATCATGCTGTCCTGGACAATGTCGAGCGCAGCTTCTTCGTCCCGAACGTGATAGATGCTACGCTTGAAAGCCCGTTTTTCAACGCTTTTCAGGAAGTCGGAGAGTTCTTGTTCAGTTGCCAACGGTGATCTTCCGGGTTGTCCAGGGGTTTTTATTGTCGCCAGTAAACGTTTTCAGCCGGAAAAGTATCGCGTTACGTTTGACGCGCGCCGAACGCCAGCTGTTTTTTGCAATGATAGGCCTCTTGACAGCAGGCAAATACGGCGCGGTGTCATAATGCTGTCTGCAAATCAAAAGGCAAACGGGTCATGGCTCGGCGGATTATGTTTCTGCTTATGGTTTTGGCCTCAAGTCTCGACGCTGCTTCACGAGAGCGGGCCAAGAGGCACCCTAGGTATTTCGTTAGAGAAATTCACAAAGGTTCATCATGGAAATCTCAAAGGCGGAAATCGCCTCAGCGGCAGCCGCGTCTGCCCAATCAAATGCTCAAGACCTCCGGGGCGCTGAAATCCTCGTAAAGTCGCTTCAGGCCGAAGGTGTCAAGTACATCTGGGGCTATCCAGGCGGCGCGGTCCTGCATATTTACGACGCTTTTTACAAGCAGGATGCGATCCAGCATGTGCTGGTGCGCCATGAACAGGCCGCAGTGCATGCCGCTGATGGCTATGCCCGCGCCACTGGCGATGTCGGCGTGGCGCTGGTCACGTCAGGTCCTGGTCTGACCAATGCCGTGACGGGTATCGCCACGGCCTACATGGACAGCATTCCCATGGTCATCATCAGCGGCCAGGTGCCGACTGCGGCCATCGGACTTGATGCCTTCCAGGAATGCGATACCGTCGGGATCACCCGCCCCATTGTCAAGCACAACTTTCTGGTCAAGGATGTGCGGGACATGGCCGAGACCATGAAAAAGGCTTTCCACATTGCACGAACCGGCCGGCCCGGCCCCGTGGTGGTGGACGTGCCCAAGGATGTCTCGTTCAACAAGACCCTGTATACAGGCTACCCCCAAAGCGTTGAAATGCGCTCTTACAACCCGGTTCGCAAAGGCCATGCCGGGCAGATTCGCAAAGCCCTGCATCTGCTGATGGCGGCCAAGCGGCCCTATATTTACACCGGCGGCGGTGTGCTGCTCAGCAATGCCTCGCAAGAACTGCGCACCTTGGTGGACATGCTGGGTTATCCCTGCACCAACACGCTGATGGGTTTGGGCGCCTATCCCGCCAGCGACAAAAAATTCCTCGGCATGCTGGGCATGCACGGGACGCTCGAAGCCAACAATGCAATGCAGAATTGCGACGTATTGCTGGCCGTCGGCGCGCGTTTTGATGACCGGGTGATTGGAAACCCCAAGCATTTCGCTCAGAACGAACGAAAAATCATTCACATCGATATCGATCCGTCGAGCATTTCCAAGCGCGTGAAAGTCGATATTCCCATTGTGGGCGATGTCAAGGATGTGCTGATCGAGCTGATCGCCATGATTCGCGAGTCAGGCCTGAAGCCTGACGCCGATGCGCTGGGTGGCTGGTGGAGCACGATTGATGAATGGCGCAAGCGCGATTGCATGAAATACAGCCTGGGCACCGGTGATGTGATCAAGCCGCAGTATGTGGTCGAGACGCTCTGGAACATGACCAAGGACGCCGATACCTACATCACGTCGGATGTGGGCCAGCACCAGATGTGGGCCGCGCAATACTACAAGTTCGACGAGCCGCGCCGCTGGATCAATTCCGGTGGCCTGGGCACCATGGGCGTCGGCATTCCGTATGCCATGGGAGTCAAGCTCGCCAAGCCGGACTCGGAAGTGTTCTGTATTACCGGCGAAGGCTCGGTGCAGATGTGCATCCAGGAGCTTTCAACCTGCCTGCAGTACAACACGCCGATCAAGATCGTTTCGCTCAATAACCGCTACCTGGGCATGGTGCGCCAGTGGCAGGAAATCGAATATTCCGGCCGCTACAGCAGCAGTTACATGGATGCGCTGCCCAATTTCGTGAAACTCGCCGAAGCCTATGGCCACGTCGGCATGCTGATCGAAAAGCCGCAGGATGTGGAACCGGCGCTGCGCGAAGCGCGCAAGCTCAAGGACCGTACCGTGTTCATGGATTTCCGTACCGATCCCACTGAAAATGTGTTTCCGATGGTGAAGGCTGGCAAGGGCATCACTGAAATGCTGCTGGGGTCGGAAGACCTCTGATCTGATCGCATCACTCCTTCATTTATTCACCCCGTCAACTGACGAATCTATTGTCTGCCGAGCCTGTGCATTACCGTGCGCAGGGGAGGGCAGCGAAAAGAGGAATCTTCTTATATGAAACACATCATTGCAGTTTTGCTGGAAAACGAGCCCGGCGCTCTTTCCCGTGTCGTCGGCCTGTTTTCGGCCCGTGGCTACAACATTGAGAGCTTGACCGTTGCGCCCACGGAGGACCCGACGCTGTCCCGCATGACCATCCAGACATCGGGCTCCGACGATGTGATCGAGCAGATCACCAAGCACCTGAATCGCCTGATTGAAGTGGTCAAGGTGGTTGACCTCACCGAAGGTTCTTACATTGAGCGCGAGCTCATGATGGTCAAGGTGCGCGCTGTCGGCAAGGAGCGTGAAGAAATGAAGCGTATGGCTGATATATTTCGCGGTCGGATTATCGATGTCACCGAAAAAAGTTACACGATTGAACTGACGGGCGACCAGACCAAAAACGATGCGTTTCTGGAAGCGATTGACCGCAGCGCCATTCTGGAAACGGTACGAACCGGCTCAAGCGGTATTGGTCGTGGCGAACGTATCCTGCGCGTTTAAGTTCACGTTTTTTTCGGGCACAGCCATCCGACTGTTCGGGCTGGGCCTGTCGAAGCCCTTCGGCGGGCTCATTCACGAACGGCATTCCCCTATTTTTACGGAGTAATTATGAAAGTTTTCTACGACAAAGACTGTGACCTGAGCCTGATCAAGGGCAAGACCGTGGCCATCATCGGCTACGGCTCGCAAGGCCACGCACACGCCCAGAACCTGAACGAAAGCGGCGTCAAGGTCGTCGTCGGCCTGCGCAAGGGCGGCGCTTCCTGGGACAAGGTCGCCAAGGCCGGCCTGACCGTGATGGAGGTTGATGAAGCCGTCAAGTCTGCCGATGTGGTGATGATTTTGCTGCCCGACGAGAACATCCCCGAGGTGTACGCCAACAATGTTGCGCCGAACATGAAGCAAGGCGCCACGCTGGCGTTTGCCCACGGCTTCAACGTGCATTACAACCAGGTCGTGCCGCGCGCTGATCTGGACGTGATCATGGTCGCGCCCAAAGGCCCTGGCCACACCGTGCGTTCCGAGTACCTCAAGGGCGGCGGCGTGCCATCGCTGATCGCTGTCTATCAGGACAAATCAGGCAAGGCGCGTGACCTGGCCCTGTCCTACGCCATGGCCAATGGCGGCGGCAAGGGTGGCATCATCGAGACCAACTTCCGCGAAGAAACCGAAACCGACCTGTTCGGCGAGCAGGCCGTGCTGTGCGGCGGTGCTGTCGAGCTGGTGAAGATGGGCTTTGAAACCCTGACCGAAGCCGGCTACGCGCCGGAGATGGCCTATTTCGAGTGCCTGCACGAGCTCAAGCTGATCGTTGACCTGATGTACGAAGGCGGCATTGCCAACATGAACTACTCCATCTCCAACAACGCGGAGTATGGCGAGTACGTGACCGGCACCGAAGTGATCAACGAGAAGACGCGCGAAGCCATGCGCAATGCCTTGAAGCGCATCCAGACCGGTGAATACGCCAAGATGTTCATCCAGGAAGGCAAGACCAACTACCCTAGCATGACCGCACGCCGCCGTCTGAATGCAGAGCACCCGGTCGAAGTCGTGGGCGAAAAACTTCGCGCCATGATGCCGTGGATTGCCAAGAACAAGCTGGTTGACCAGACGCGCAACTGATCGTTTGATCAGAACGGACCTTGTCCTGCAAAAAGCCGCGCATAGTTCTTGCGCGGCTTTTTCAATGGTGCTGGCAAAATCCTTGCTTCCCAAAGCGCTGTTGCCCACAGAGCCGACTTGGTGTGCTGGGACCGGTTGCATTCAAGGGCACTTTTGCACATTGAGGAAGATTTTCCATGTGCGATGGATTTAACAGCTATTTGCGCGCACCAGCCGTGCTTGAGGAGTATTTTTTATGCATGATGGAGAGCAATTGGTTCCAGCGAGCGCAGAGGTCGTGCCACGCAAGAGGCGCAAAGGCGTCTACATATTGCCCAATCTGTTCACGCTGGCGGCTCTGTTTGGCGGTTTTTATGCCATTGTCATGGCCATGAATGGACGCTTTGACCAGGCCGCGATCGGTGTGTTCAGCGCCATGGTGCTCGATAGCCTGGACGGCCGGATCGCACGCCTGACCAATACCCAGAGTGCTTTTGGCGAACAGATGGATTCGCTGTCCGACATGGTGTCTTTTGGCGCGGCGCCAGCCCTGATTGCCTATGTATGGGCACTGACCAGCCTGGGACGCTGGGGCTGGATTGGTGCTTTTGTCTATTGCGCTTGTGCTGCCTTGCGTCTGGCCCGGTTTAATGTGAATACGGCTGTAGTTGACAAGCGGTTTTTCCAGGGTCTGCCTTCACCGGCCGCTGCCGCATTGGTGGCAGGCTTTATCTGGTTGATGAACGACCTGGGCTTTGTTGGCCTGGAAGTGCGCTGGATTACCTTTGGCCTGATGCTGTATGCAGGTCTGACGATGGTTACCAACGTGCCTTTTTACAGCTTCAAGGATATCCAGATGAGGCGCAGCGTTCCGTTTGTCGTCATCGTATTGATTGCACTTGGCATTGCCATCATCAATATCCATCCTCCTACGGTTATTTTCGGTCTGTTTGTCATTTATGGTTTTTCGGGCTATGCGCTTTATGGATGGCGCAAGGCCAAAGGTCAGCAGACCAGCGTTATTTCGACCTCCACCGATGAACCGGATGAGCGCGGTCTGCACAAGTAAATTGTGGTATATTGATGCGATGAAAAAGATTTCCCTAGCACTACTGCTATCTGCCAACGGGCGGAGACGGTAGCGCACGCGTGTACCTGATTCAACGGCCCGTTTGCACCAGCAACGGGCCGTTTTTTTTGGGTTGCTGGTTTTGAAATATGGAAATTCAATGATGTTGAAATCAATTTAAGAGCTTGGATCCAGCAAATTTAATTCTTCTCCCTTCTCGCACTATTGCGGACTGAGCCAGCACCATCAAACCCGAGAAACTCTCATGACTGACAAACTCATTATTTTTGACACCACTTTGCGCGACGGCGAACAGTCCCCTGGCGCTTCAATGACCCGCGATGAAAAATTGCGTATTGCCCGTCAGTTGGAGCGCCTGAAAGTTGATGTGATCGAGGCCGGCTTTGCCGCCAGTTCGAACGGTGACTTTGAATGTGTCAAGGCCATTGCAGAGATCATCAAGGATTCCACCATCTGTTCGCTGGCGCGCGCCAATGACCGTGATATTTCACGGGCGGCAGAAGCCCTGAAGCCGGCCAACTCGGGTCGTTTGCACCTCTTTCTGGCGACCAGTGCCCTGCACATGGAAAAAAAGCTCCGCATGACGCCCGACCAGGTGTTTGAGCAGGCCAGGCTTTCGGTGCGTTTCGCACGCAACCTGATAGCCGACATTGAGTTCAGTCCCGAAGATGGTTATCGCTCTGACCCGGACTTTTTGTGCCGGGTGATTGAGGCCGTCATCAGCGAAGGAGCTACCACCATCAACGTGCCGGACACCGTGGGTTATGCCATTCCAGAACTCTACGGCAATTTCATCAAGAACTTGCGGGAGCGCATTCCCAACAGCGACAAGGCTATCTGGTCGGTGCATTGCCACAACGACCTGGGCATGGCCGTGGCTAATTCTTTGGCGGGAGTGAAGATTGGCGGAGCCCGGCAGGTGGAATGCACCATCAACGGTTTGGGTGAACGCGCAGGGAATTGCTCGCTTGAAGAAGTCGTGATGGCGATCAAGACCCGCAAGGATTACTTCAATCTTGACGTGGGCATCGACACTCGGCAAATTCTGGCGGCCAGCCGTCTGGTCAGCCAGACAACGGGTTTTGTGGTGCAGCCCAACAAGGCGGTGGTGGGCGCAAACGCTTTTGCGCACGCTTCCGGTATCCATCAGGACGGCGTGCTCAAGGCGCGTGATACCTATGAAATCATGCGGGCCGAGGATGTGGGCTGGACAGCCAACAAAATTGTGCTGGGCAAGTTGAGCGGCCGCAATGCCTTCAAGCAGCGCCTGCAGGAGTTGGGCGTTGCGATGGACAGTGAAACCGACATCAACAATGCCTTCATCAAGTTCAAGGATCTTGCCGACCGCAAAAGCGATATTTTTGATGAGGACATTCTTGCCCTGGTCAGCGATGAGAGCGCAGCCCACGGCAACGAGCAATATGGCTTTGTTTCCTTGTCGCAGCACAGCGAAACGGGGGAACGTCCCCATGCCTGTGTGATTTTCACGGTGGCGGGCAAAGAGGTCAAAGGCGAATCAGACGGCAATGGCCCGGTGGACGCGTCGCTCAAAGCGATTGAGACACATGTCAAAAGCGGTGCGGAGATGGTGCTTTATTCGGTCAATGCCATCAGCGGTTCCACCGAAAGCCAGGGAGAAGTGACTGTGCGTTTGCAGAACAGCGGCCGCGTGGTGAATGGCGTAGGGGCTGATCCCGATATTGTGGTTGCATCAGCCAAGGCTTATCTGAGTGCCTTGAATAAACTGCAAAGTAAAGCCGACCGGGTTGCAGCGCAAGGTTAATGCGCTAATGTTTGGATAAATATCTTTTATAAACAATGAGTTAAAAGAATATTCTGCTGCTGTTCTCAGGCTGAAAGCCGGAACTTCAGTGCCAATTTAAGAAAGTCACGCAAGCTCCTGATATTGCGTGACTTTTTCTATTTCTATACACTTCAGCCTTCCTCTCACCGCAATCAAAACAGGCAATATTCCCCATGTCTAATCAGCTTTTGAGTCGCGCACTAAAAATCGTCGGATTCTTCGCTTTATCAGTTGCCCTTGTTGCACCGGTTGCCAACGCGGCACCTGCCAAATCAACGGCCAAACGCACCATTGTCAAGAAACCCCATGTCGGAAAATCGACGGCTTCTAAAAAAGTAGTCTCAACTCGCAAGAACGTTCGCTTTGAAGCCGGCGTCAAGACCGCCAGATCCAAACACCCGGCCATCATTCATGCTCTGGTTCCCGCCATGCCCTCGTTTGGCCAACTGGCTGGCCTGCACAGTGCCATCGATCCGCTGGATTTGAAGTCCAGCGTTGCTCTGGTCATTGATCAGGATACGCGCGAAGTGCTGTTCAGCAAAAACGACCACGCCATACTGCCGATTGCCTCATTGACCAAATTGATGACCGGCGTCATCATCAGTGGTGCCAGATTGCCCATGGACGAAATGATCACGGTAACGCAGGATGATGTCGATACCGAAAAACACAGCCGTTCACGGCTCAGCGTAGGCACCACGCTGTCTCGTGGCGAATTACTGCACCTGGCCTTGATGTCCAGTGAAAACCGTGCAGCCCATGCCTTGGGGCGTACCTATCCCGGCGGTCTGGCTACTTTTGTGAGCCTGATGAATGCCAAGGCAAAAATGCTGGGCATGCATGACACCAGCTATGCGGAGCCTACCGGACTTTCCAGTCGCAACCAGTCCAGCGCACAAGACCTTGCATCACTGGTCAATGCAGCGCATGGCGACCCGGTGCTTCGCGAATTGACAACGTCTCCCGGTTATCAGGTGGCTGTCGGTAGCCGTACCTTGCAGTACAACAATACCAACCGCCTGGTGAAGAACCCCGACTGGGATATTGGCCTGCAAAAAACTGGCTATATCAATGAAGCAGGTCAGTGCCTGGTCATGCAGACCAAAATTGCAGGCCGCAAGCTGATCATGGTGTTTCTGGACTCGGCGGGAAAGCTGAGCCGGCTGGGTGATGCGGAGCGCGTGCGACGCTGGGTGGAAGCCAACCCGGTGATCGATCAAAAACTGAAGGTCAGTGCTTCCGGCAAGCCGATTAGCGGCTAATCATGCTTACATGGCAAATAACGTTTGCATCCCTGACTTGCAGCCAGTCTGAAAGCTTGGAAAATGCTGATTCGTCAATCGATTGGCTATCTTTTTGATGGCGTTGTTCGAAGGGCGTTTATGCACTGGAGCGATTTTTACCTTAAGGTGTAGCCCAGCGCTGTAGATATTTCATTGGCAGTAGCCTGCAGCTTGGGTAGCCAGCTTTCATCCAGCCTGTCGGCAGGGGCAGAGATTGACAAGCCCGCCACCAGTTTGTTCTGGTCGTCGTAAATGCCGGCCGCCATGCAGCGCACGCCCAGTTCCAATTCTTCATTGTCGCGCGCAATGCCATATTGACGCGCTTTCGAAAGTTCGCGCTCAAGAACCGGCAACTCGGTGATGCTGTTGCGGGTCTGGCCTGGCAGGCCGGTGCGGGTGGCATAAGCACGCAGGCGCTGGGGGTCGTCATGGGCCAGGAACAGCTTTCCCACCGAGGTCAGATGAAGCGGTGCCCGGCCGCCAATCGCCCGTACGACCTGCATGCCTGAACGTTCGCTGTAAGTGCGTTCCACATACACAATTTCATCTCCCTGACGCATGCTCAGGTTGACCGGTTGCTGGGTGAGTTTGTGCAGATCTCGCATCGGAATGAGAGCAGCATCGCGTACATTCAGGCGCTCTTTGACCAGGTTGCCTAACTCCAGCAAGCGCATTCCCAAGCGGTAGTTGCCCGCCGCCGGTCGATCCACCAGCCGGCCTGTTGCCAGGTCGTTCAGGATGCGGTGCGCTGTCGAGGGATGAAGCCCTGATTTTTCACTGATTTCTTTAAGGGAAACCGCCTCTTCACGAGTTGCAAGAATTTCGAGCAAGGTGAAGATGCGTTCGATCACTTGAACCGTTGGTTTGGCGGGAAGGGCATTTTCAGGTTTTGTCATATGCAGACTTTCTGCAGCAAATTTTACTTTGTGAAAATGCAAGGCGCCTACTGGCATTGTTTCATGTGTTTTCTTCGTTTCGAGGAGGCGGTTTATCAATGTTCATGACCGTAGTGGTGCTGGCGTTGATCCACTGGCCGTTTAGCAAAATTTCGTTGGGGCTGAATCCAAGCTTGTAATTCATCTTCGGGCTTTGGGCTATCCAGTAGCCCAGATACACATAAGGCAGGCCAAGATGCCGGGCCTGCTCGATTTGCCAGAGTACGCTGTAATTGCCATAGCTGGCTCGGTCCTCTGGCTCATAGAAGGTATAGACCGCTGAAAGGCCGTCTTCCAGCACATCCAGGATGGAGATCATCTTGAGAGCGCCAGCCTCTCCATTGGGTAAACGCTCGCGAAACTCCACCAGACGCGAATTGACGCGGCTTTGCAGCAGGAACTGGGTGTACTGGTCAATGCTGTCGTGATCCATGCCGCCGCCAGCGTGGCGGCTGTTCTGGTAGCGCAGGTAGAGCTGGTAGTGCTCCGGCATGAAACACAGTTTGAGAATGCTGACTTGCAGCGCTTGGTGCCGCGTCCAGGCACGGCGCTGGCTGCGGTCGGGTTTAAAGGAGTTGACTGGAACGCGCAGTGGCACGCATGCCTGGCAGCCGTCGCAGTAGGGACGGTAGGTGAACATGCCACTGCGGCGGAAACCTTGAGTCACCAGCTCCGAATAAGCGTCATTGTGGATGAGGTGGCTGGGCGTTGCGACCTGCGAGCGGGCCTGCCTGCCGGGCAGGTAACTGCAAGGGTAGGGGGCCGTCGCATAAAACTGCAGGGTGTGCAGAGGCAGGTCTTTGAGGTGCGTCACGGTGTGGTGGGCGTTACCGGGGTTCTGGCCGTCAAAATCTGATGCCAGTATAGAGAATCGAAATGCCATGCGGGCAGGGTTTTACCCACGTTCTGGCTGAGGTGAATTGCGAACTCTGCACGGCTGATTTCAGCAGCGCCCAGCGACGCGAGATGTCCGGTATTTTGCTGGCAATCGATCATCGTGATGTCGCTGGAACGGCAAAAGGCCACCAGCGCAGCCAGTGCGATTTTGGATGCGTCAGTCTGATGCGCAAACATGGATTCGCCAAATACCATCTTGCCCAGGTTGACGCAGTAAAGGCCTCCGGCAAGTTCGCCGTTGATCCAGGTTTCCACGCTGTGGGCATGTCCGGCGCGATGCAGTTCCCGGTAGGCATGCACCATCTCGGAAACGATCCAGGTGCCGGACTGGCCAGTTCTGGATTTGCTGGCGCAGGCGTTGATGACCTGCTCGAAAGCGTTGTCAAACCTGATTTCGCACTGCGCATCGTTGATGAAATGAACGAGGTGTTTACGCAAGGAGCGGTGCAGTTTGAAGTGACGGGTCTGCAGCACCATGCGCGGATCTGGACTCCACCACAGCACCGGTTGCCCGAGACTGAACCAGGGAAAAATCCCGCGTGAGTAAGCCTGGACCAATGTGGGGACATCGAGTGTCTCGCCAGCCGCCAAGAGGCCCGGTGCCGGATCTGCGTCGCCCCAGGCCGTCTCCAGGGAGGGGAAGGCCTGCCCGGCCACGAGCCACGGCAGCGGCCGCGTTGCCTTCGGAGTGCGCTCAATCGACGGCATGAACGTTTTCAGTCTGCAGAGTCAGGTGGCGCTGGTGAAGATGTAAGTCGCTGCACATTTAGAGCGGAATCACCCTGACCAGCAAGAACTTCAAGGAA
>JBDSZF010000143.1:0-4888 GCA_039925285.1 Polaromonas sp. | reverse complement strand
GAGCCGGCCTGAAAAGCCATCATCCAGCCTTGACCCGTTGTCATCATCACGGCGTGTGCCAGCTCAAAACTTTGCTGATTCAAGCGATCAAGTATCTCGATGCAAATGCCGGTGCGCCCTTCGCAGCCCGCAGCCTGCCAGGCTGTCATGGCCTGCTGACCCGCATCAATCAAAGCCTGAGCCTCACACACCGGGTATTGGACGTTCAACTCAACGCCGAACGGTGACTGCTCACCCGCGATCCAGCCAGTCTGCCCCGGCTGGTCGATTTCAAATTTCTGACCCAGATGCGCCTCAAAGGCCCGCTTGCCGTCTTCGGCTGCGGTCTCACCATAGGTTTTTGGACTGGGCATCTCGTTGTAGGCAGCCCAATAGCCACGCGTCTGGATCGCCTTGAGCGCGTTGTCGAGTTTGATGCGGTGCTTTTCGAATAAGGGATGAGACATTGATTTTTCCTGGATAAAGGGAGTGATCTGTTGCCTGCCAATAACTGCAGTCAACAACGAGTTTTGATTCAAACGCTTTTGATATGAATCAAGCTTAGCATGACGTGATTCTTTTTTAAAGAGAAATATTTTATATTTGTATCATAAGATTTTTTGCGCCGCGGCTCAACTCAAGACAAAAAATTAACGGCCTTTGTGATACTGAACAAAACCAGCCTGACTTGCAAAACAATGGGAGAAGCTAAGATTGATGGCTTTCCGTCGGCCTCTTTTTGCAATTCACGTGATTGATCTCATCCAAAAACACCTTGCCGAATTTCGGCAGCAAAGCCGCATAAAAGCCGGTTCACTCATCATTTCTGTTTTTGGCGATGCCGTGCTGCCGCGTGGCGGGCGGATCTGGTTAGGCAGTCTGATTGGTTTGCTGGAGCCTTTGCAGCTCAGCGACAGACTCATCCGGACTTCCATTTTTCGCCTCGTCAAGGACGAATGGATGTATTCGGAAGCCATGGGCCGCCGCGCAGATTACATGCTGACCCCCGCAGGGCAGCGTCGCTTCGAAGATACAGCCCGCCATATCTATGCCTCCAACGCACCCATCTGGGATCGCCGCTGGCGTCTGATTCTGACGGTTGGAGAACTTGACGCCAAGCAGCGCGAACGATTGCGCCGCGCGTTCTTCTGGCAGGGTTTCGGCGTCATCGGTTCGGATTGTTTTGTGCATCCAAGCACCGATCTGAGCACTGCTTTCGATGCGCTCATGACCGAGGGCATGAGTGATTTATTGAAGCATTTGATGCCCTTGCTTGCCGCTGACGCGGGATCGGACCTCTCTGCCAGTGACGCGAATATGGTGCAGCGCGCATGGGATCTGGAACAGCTGGGCACGTCTTACATTGATTTCGTCGTCCGCTACAGCCCGTTTTTGAACCAGCTGCGCCATGATGTCAAGAATGAGATCAGCGACGAAAGCGCTTTTTTGTTGCGCATACTGCTCATTCACGACTATCGCCGACTGCTGCTGCGGGATCCAGAGCTTCCCGATGTACTGCTTCCCGCCAACTGGCCCGGACAGAAAGCCCGCCTGCTATGCAAGGAACTCTACCGGCGCCTGCTTGCACCCTCCGAGCGTCACATTGATCTGCACATGAAACTGGCCAACGGCACGACACCAGGCGCGCTTCCGATGCTGGGCGAACGATTCCAAAAAGAAGACCCCTTGTATTCGCCAGTCTAAGGTCCGTATTGATGCATGCTTGCGAGGCCCCAGCCGTTCCAGCTCTGCGTTGCTGACGCGCTATCGCGGCAACCATGCCCGACGGCTCCGGGTGACTCAATCCTTTACGCTTGCGGCCCTTTTTTGCCTTGAATTGTCACTCTGCAAGCAAGGGAAAACCCTGTTGACAAGATGAAAAGCGATACAAAATTATATTTTTTTAAGTTTTTTTGTATCGCTTTGATTGACAAACTTGTTGCTGCATTTCAGAATCGGCGGCCACGGGCATGTTGCCCTTTGCCAAACCGATAAGGAAAAAATGCTCAAGCAATCGTTCAGCTACCGGGTTTTTCCCCAACCAGGACGGACTGCATAATGCTGGCCCAATTCCTGCAATTCCTTTTCTCCGGCATGACCGTCGGCGCGACCTACGCCTTGGCGGCACTGGGCTTCACGCTGATCTACAACGCCAGCAACGTCATCAACTTTGCGCAGGGTGAATTCATCATGCTCGGCGGCATGCTGGCGGTGTTCTTCACCCAGGCCGGATTGCCGTTGCCGGTCGCACTGGTGCTGGCCATCCTGGTGCCGGCCATCGTCGGCGTGCTGCTGGAGAAGCTGGCGATTGAACCGGTCAAGGGGGCGGAGACGGTCACGCTGATCATCATCACCATTGGCGCTTCCCTGGTCATTCGCGGCCTGATTCAGGTCTGGCTGGGCAAAGGCACGCACAGCCTGCCAGCGTTCTCTGGCGATGTCCCGATTGAAATCCTGGGCGCCACCCTGATGCCACAAAGCCTCTGGGTGCTGGGCGTCACCGCGCTGGTCGTGGTGGCGCTCTGGTACTTCTTTAGCCGCACGCTGCACGGCAAGGCCATGCTGGCCACGTCGTTTAACCGCCTGGCGGCAGAACTGGTGGGCATCAACACCAGCTGGGTGCTTTTCATGAGTTTTGCCATGTCGGCAGCGCTGGGCGCACTCGGCGGCATTCTGGTCACTCCGATCACCCTGACCTCTTATGACGTCGGCATCATGATGGGCCTCAAAGGCTTCGTTGCCGCCGTCGTCGGTGGTCTGGGCAATGGCCTGGGTGCTGTGCTTGGCGGCCTGCTGGTTGGCATCCTGGAGGCGATGGGCGCGGGCTACATCTCCTCGGCCTACAAGGATGCGATTCCTTTCGTGCTCATTTTGTTCATGCTGTTCTTCATGCCACGCGGCCTGTTTGGCGGCAAATCAACGGACCGGGTCTAAGCATGAAAAAGAGCGCTTATTTCGGTCTTTATATCGTCATCGCCATTTTGCTGCTGCTGCCCTTCGTGCTGCCCAACAGTTTTTACGTCGATCTGGCGATTCGCATGGCCATCAACGCCGTGATTGTCCTGGGCCTGAACCTGCTGATCGGCTTTGCCGGCCAGATCAGCATGGGCCATGCCGGCTTCCTGGGGATTGGGGCCTACGCTTCTGCCGTGCTGCCGACCCATTTCGGCTGGCATCCGCTGCTCGCCATGGGGGCCGGTGCAGTTGCCACCGGTGTGTTGGCTGCCCTGGTAGCGCGGCCGATCTTCAAGCTCAAGGGCCATTACCTGGCCATGGCAACTCTCGGCCTGGGCATCATCATCAACATTGTCCTGCGCAATGAAGCGGCCTTGACTGGCGGACCCGACGGCATGTCAGTGCCGTCGCTTGGCCTGCTGGGCTTTGAGCTGTCCAGCGACAAGCACTGGTACTGGGTCGTTGCGCTGCTGCTGTCGGTCAGCGTCTGGGCGTCGCTCAACCTGATTGATTCGCCATTTGGCCGCGCCCTGCGCGCCTTGCATGGCTCGGAAGTCGCTTCCCAGGTCGCCGGGGTCAATGTGGTGCGCTACAAGGTGTCGATCTTTGTCATCTCCGCTGTTTTTGCCAGCCTGATGGGCAGCGTCACGGCCCATTACGTGGGCTTTGTCACGCCCAACTTCGCCGACTTCTTCCATTCCATTGAACTGGTCACCATGGTGGTGATTGGCGGCATGGCATCGGTCTATGGCTCCCTGGTCGGCGCCGTGCTGCTGACCGCTCTGCCGCAGGCGCTGGCTACTTTTGAAGGCTGGGAAACCGTCGCTTTCGGCACCATCCTGATGGTTTGCATGATCTTCATGCCCCGGGGACTGGTGCCCACGCTGGCGGCTAAGTTTGGCAAGGGAGCCTGAGCATGGCACTCCTTGAAGTCAAGCAACTCTCCATCCAGTTCGGTGGTGTCAAGGCGGTGCAGAACGTCAGTTTCAGCATCGAGGCCGGCATCGTCTATGCCGTCATCGGCCCGAATGGCGCGGGAAAGACCACGCTCTTTAACCTGATCACCGGGGTGTACAGCCCCACCAGCGGCTCCATCTTGCTCGATGGCGAATCCATCGGCGGCAAACTTCCCAACGAACTGGCCAGGCGCGGCGTTGCCCGCACGTTTCAGAACCTGCAGATCTGCATGAACATGAGCGCCCTGGAGAACGTGATGGTGGGCGCCCACCTGCGGCTGGACCGCAATCCGCTCAAGGCGGCGCTGCGTTTGCCCTCCATCAAGCGTCGTGACGCTGAACTGCGCGAAGAGTCCGCCGAGCTGATGCGCTTTGTGGGCCTGGAGAAATACATCGAAGCGCGCGCTGACAGCATGCCTTACGGCGCATTGAAACGGCTGGAGATTGCGCGGGCGCTGGCCTTGAAGCCGCGCATCATCTTTCTCGATGAGCCCGCAGCCGGCCTGAACCCGAAGGAAACCATCGAAGTCGATGAACTCGTGCGCAAGGTGGCCGATTCCGGCGTTACCGTGGTGCTGGTGGAGCACGACATGAAGATGGTCATGAACCTCTCCGACCGAATCCTGGTGCTCGACTACGGCAAGAAGCTGGCCGAGGGCACGGGCGACGAAGTTCGCAAGAATCCCGATGTGATCGCCGCCTACCTCGGCACGCACGCCTGAAAAGAAGAACAGCATGCAATCACTACGCATCATCAGCGAAGACCACAGCAATATGTGGCGCCTGGCCGCCACCATCGACCATGTCGCCGAGGAAATCGAGGGCGGCGCAAAGGTCGATCCGGCCTTTTTCAACTCGGTCTTTGATTACATCGAGCGGTTTGTCGATCGTTATCACCACCCCAAGGAAGACGAGCATCTGTTTCGCCTGCTGCGTCTGCGCAGCACCCAGGCCGCAGCCATTCTGGACCCCTTGCAGCAGGAGCATCGCGATGGACC
>JBDSZF010000142.1:0-22517 GCA_039925285.1 Polaromonas sp. | reverse complement strand
AGGTGGCCGCTCAGGAAAACCAGCTTGCCGGTCTGCACGAAAGGCAGGTAGGCAGCGGCTGGCGCGGCCACTTCGGGCAGGGTGATGTTCAAGGCCTTGAGCTTGTCGTAAATCGGGTGCGTGGGGGGCGTCATGGGGTTCTCCTTGAAGGATGAAAAAAAATAAGCTAAATGCTGTGCTGGCGCTATCAGGATGGGCGTAACATGCTATTAAAAATAGAGCATGAATGGCCTGGCTGCCTTCGCATGGCAACGCGCCGCCCGCCTTGAATCCGGGCCTGCATGAGGGGGTTTTCGCCTGCCCTTGAAGTGCGATCACGGTGGTCCGGTGCAGGCTGTGTAAGCTCTGCCATTCGCTGGCCTTTTTGAGCAGCTGCCAGCGCACCGCACCAACAACCATCAAGGGAGGCCAGCCATGGGTCTATCCATCGTCTCCCGGCCGCTGGCCAGACCCGCAGGCTTTGGACTGGTGTTTGCAGGCTTCATCGCCGGCGTGGCCATGCAACTGCAGCAGTCCGCGCTATGGCCTGCCGGCGGCTATGCCGCGCTGGCAGCGCTGGCCCTTGCCATGGCGTGCAGCCTGTATGGCTTGAAGGCCTTGATTCGATCGAAAAACCTGGCGCCGCGCAGCACGGCGCTGCTGGTTCTGCTGGCGGCCGCCCTGCTGGGCTTTGGCCTGACGGGCTGGCGGGCCAGCGTTTTTCAGTCGTCCGCATTGAGCCCGGCGCTCGAAGGCCGCGATATTGCCGTGACGGGCACGGTGCTGGCCATGCCGCAACTCAATGAAGACGCGCTGCGGTTTCGCTTCGGCATTGAATCGGCACATCTTGAGGGGCAGGCGGTGACGCTGCCGCAGCAGATCATGCTGGGCTGGTATTCGGGTTTGATCGGGCGCGAGACGAAAAGCTCCTCGGTCGAAAGCAGCGATGTGTCCGAGCAGGCGCTGGACCTGCAGCGCCAGCCGCAGCCGCTGCGCGCGGGTGAGCGCTGGCAGATGACGGTGCGGCTCAAGGCGCCGCACGGCAACAGCAATCCCCACGGCTTTGACTACGAACTCTGGCTCTGGGAGCAGGGCATCCAGGCGACCGGCTATGTGCGCGCCGGGCCGCATGATGCACCGCCGCTCAGGCTTTCCAGCGGCTGGCGCTATTTTCTGGAGCGCGCCCGCCAGTCGGTGCGCGAAGCGATTTATGCGCGCGTTGACAACCGGCAACTCGCCGGTGTGCTGGCCGCGCTGGTGGTGGGCGACCAGAACGCGATCGAACGCGTCGACTGGGATGTGTTTCGCGCGACCGGCGTGGCGCATCTCATGAGCATTTCGGGCTTGCACATCACCATGTTTGCCTGGGGGGCGTCCTTGCTGGTCGCCCGATTGTGGCGGCGCTCGACCCGGCTGACGCCCCGGCTGTGCCTGGCGCTGCCGGCCAGCAGCGCCGGGGCCTTGGGCGGACTCATGCTGGCGGCCTTGTATGCCATGTTTTCGGGCTGGGGCGTGCCGGCCCAGCGCACCATCTGGATGCTCGCGACGGTGGTGCTGCTGCGGCAAAGCGGCCGGCAGTGGCCGTGGCTGCAGACCTGGCTGCTCGCGATGGCCGTGGTGGTGGCGCTGGACCCCTGGGCCTTGATGCAGGCCGGGTTCTGGCTGTCGTTTGTGGCGGTGGGTGTGCTGTTTGCTACGGATTCAGGTGCTGCTGGTGACCGCCAGAATGACGCAGAAGGTCAGCTGGGTTCAAAATTTTTGTCGTCGTGGCTGGCCAGACTCGTGGCGGGGCTGCTGCGCTCGGCGCGCGAGCAGTGGGTGGTCACGCTGGCGCTGACGCCCTTGTCGCTGCTGCTGTTCAACCAGGTCTCGCTGGTCGGCCTGCTGGCCAATGCGGTGGCCATTCCATGGGTCACGCTGCTGGTCACGCCGCTGGCCATGCTGGGTGTGCTCTATGCACCACTATGGGACATGGCGGCATGGACGATAGCGCTGCTGGCATGGTTTCTGCATTGGCTGGCAAGCTGGTCACTGGCGTCCATCAGTGTCGCTGCTGCACCGCTGTGGTGCGCAGTGGCCGGTGTGCTGGGCGGTGGCCTGCTGGCGATGCGGCTGCCGTGGCACTGGCGCGCATTGGGCATTCCGCTGCTGCTGCCCGTGTTGCTGTGGCAGCCTGTGCGGGTGGTGCCGGGACAGTTTGAATTGCTGGCCGCCGATATCGGGCAGGGCAATGCGGTGCTGGTGCGAACGGCCAGCCATGCCTTGCTCTACGACACCGGACCGCGCTTTTCGCGCGAAAGCGATGCCGGCAACCGGGTGCTGGTGCCGCTGCTGCGGGCCCTCGGCGAGCGGATTGACCTGCTGATGCTCAGCCACCGTGACAGCGACCACACGGGCGGAGCGCCCGCCGTGCTGGCCATGCAGCCGCAGGCCAGCCTGCTGAGCTCGATCGAAGACGGTCATGAGCTGCAATTGTTGCGCCGGTCCACGCGTTGCCTGGCGGGCCAGCGCTGGGTCTGGGATGGGGTGGATTTTGAGGTGCTGCATCCGGCGCCTGCCGACTACGAACTGGCGAATAAATCCAATGCGATGAGCTGTGTGCTGCGCGTCTCCAACGGTGCCCGGACTGCCTTGCTGGCGGGTGATATTGAAGCGCCGCAGGAACTCCGGCTGTCCATGAGCGCTCCGGCCAGCCTGAAAACCGACTTTCTGCTGGTGCCGCACCACGGCAGCAAGACCTCGTCGAGCGCGGCATTCTTGGACGCGGTGCAAGCGCAACTGGCGCTGGCCCAGGCCGGCTATCGCAACCGGTTTGGCCATCCGGTGGCGTCAGTGGTGGCGCGTTATGAAGAACGCGGCATCCGGCTGATCCGCTCGGCGCCCTGTGGCGCGGCGCTCTGGCAGAGTCTGAAACCCGCAGAAATAAGCTGCCAGCGTGAAATGAACCGGCGTTATTGGCAGCATTTGCCTTAAACAGGCGGCCCGGTGCACTGATGTGGCGCATAACTTGCTAAGTTTCCTGCAAGACCCTAAAAATTCCAAACCTAGACGGAAACCAAGACTATGAGCCGAGCGATGTTTGACGAGATGAATGTCAGCACTTCCAGTGTGCGCAAACATTACCAGGTCTACCAGCGCTGGCTGGCCCAGCAGCCTGCCGATGTGATGCAGGCGCGCCGTGCCGAAGCGGAAATGATTTTTCGCCGCGTGGGCATCACCTTTGCCGTCTATGGCGACAAGGACGAAGACGGCTCAGGCTCCGAACGCCTGATTCCGTTTGACCTGATTCCACGCATCATTCCGGCCCACGAATGGGCCTGCATGGAAAAAGGCCTGATCCAGCGGGTGACAGCGCTGAACCGCTTCATTCATGATGTCTACCACGGGCAGGAAATCATCAAGGCGGGCATCATTGCGTCGGAGCAGATTTTCCAGAATGCGCAGTTCCGTCCTGAAATGATCGGCGTGAACGTGCCGGGAAACATTTATTCGCATATCAGCGGCATTGACATCGTGCGCGCATCCAATGCGCAGGGAGAGGGCGAGTATTACGTGCTCGAAGACAATCTGCGGGTTCCCAGCGGCGTGAGCTACATGCTGGAAGACCGCAAGATGATGATGCGGCTTTTTCCCGAGCTGTTCAGGCAGAACCGGGTGGCCCCGGTGGAGCATTACCCCGATCTGCTGCTGGAGACCCTGCGCGCCACGGCGCCGCCCGCCACCGCCAAGCCCACCGTGGTGGTGCTGACGCCCGGCATGCACAACTCGGCTTATTTTGAACATGCCTTTCTGGCTCAGCAAATGGGGGTCGAGCTGGTCGAAGGCCTGGACCTGTTCGTCAAGGACAACTTCGTGTACATGCGCACCACGCGCGGCCCCAGGCGCGTTGATGTGATTTACCGCCGCGTTGACGACGATTTCCTCGACCCGCTGGCGTTCAGGCCCAATTCAACGCTGGGTTGCGCCGGTCTGCTCAATGTCTACCGCAGTGGCAATGTGGCCATCTGCAATGCCATCGGCACCGGCGTGGCGGACGACAAGTCGATTTACCCTTATGTGCCGAAGATGATCGAGTTCTATCTCGGCGAAAAGCCGATTCTCAAGAATGTGCCGACCTTCATGTGCCGCAATCCCGACGACCTGAAATACACCCTGGCCAACCTGAAGGACCTGGTCGTCAAGGAAGTCCATGGCGCCGGCGGCTACGGCATGCTGGTGGGGCCGGCCGCCACCAAGGCCGAAATCGAAAACTTCCGGCTGGCGCTGCTGGCCAATCCGGCCGGCTACATTGCCCAGCCCACCCTGAGCCTGTCCACCTGCCCGACCTATGTCGAAAGCGGCGTGGCCCCGCGCCACATCGACTTGCGGCCCTTCGTGCTTTCGGCTAAGGATGTGCAGATGGTGCCTGGCGGGCTGACGCGGGTGGCGCTGAAGGACGGTTCGCTGGTGGTCAATTCGTCGCAGGGCGGCGGTACCAAGGACACCTGGATTCTCGAAGCGGAGTCCACGCCTGCCAGCGCCTCGCCGGCCCGGGTGCAGGCGCAATCGCAATCAGTAGCCGAAGGAGTCTGAGAATGTTGTCACGCACTGCCGATCACCTTTTCTGGATGTCGCGTTACACCGAACGCGCCGAAAACACCGCCCGCCTGCTCGATGTGAACTACCAGACCTCGCTGCTGCCGCAATCGACTGCCGATGCGCAGACGGGCTGGCGCGGTCTGCTCAGCATCAGCGAACTCAAACCGGCCTATGCCGCGAAATACGGCCAGAGCATCACCGCACAGGATGTGATGGACTTCATGGTGCGGGATGAAAAAAATCCCTCCAGCATCGTCTCCTGCCTGAAAAACGCCCGTGAAAACGCCCGTGCCGTGCGCGGTACGCTGACCACCGAAGTGTGGGAAACCCAGAACCAGACCTATCTTGAGGTCATCCGCATGCTGTGCAGCGGCGATTTCGAGCGTGACCCTGGCCAGTTCTTTGAATGGGTCAAGTTTCGTTCCCACCTTTCGCGCGGCGTGACCGCCGGCACCATGCTGCAGGACGAAGCGTTTCACTTCCTGCGGCTGGGCACCTTTCTGGAGCGGGCCGACAACACTGCCCGGCTGGTGGACGTGAAATTCCATGCCATTCAGAGCGATTTTCCGGGCGTTGCTGGCGAGGAACAGCAGGAACATGATTTTTACCACTGGAGCGCGATTTTGCGCAGCGTCTCGGCCTTTGAGGTCTACCGCAAGGTGTACCGTGACGTCATCAAGCCCGAGCGCGTGGCCGAGTTGCTGATCCTGCGCCCGGACATGCCGCGTTCGCTGCTGGGCTGCCTCAATGAGGTCATCCTCAACCTGTCCATGGTGACCAGCGACCCGCTCAGTGAAACCCAGCGCCGTGCCGGAAAATTGCGATCGGATTTGCAGTACATGCGGATTGACGAGATCCTGGCGGCTGGCCTGCATGCCTTTTTGATGCAGTTCCTGGACCGGGTCAACGAACTCGGCGCGCACATCAGCCGGGAGTTTCTGGTTCCGGTGACCCGTTGAGCACGGTGTTGGCCCGTAAAAATGCAAAGGCCTTCCGATGAAGCTGCACGTCAGGCACACCACCGATTACCGCTACACCGAGCCCTTGCTTTATGCGCTGCAGACGCTCTGGCTGACGCCACGCAGCGGCCCGGCGCAAACCGTGAAGTTCTGGAGTCTCGGGGTCCCCGGGAAGCTGTTTGCCCAGATGGACGCCTTTGGCAACAGCATCCACTCCTATACCTTTGTCGGCCAGCCGTCTGACAATGTGCGCTGGAGCCTGGTCAATGCGGCCGGCCAGGTGGAAACCTTGGGCGTCGCAGAGTTCACCGATGATGACAGCCTGCCGCTTGCGCAGCTGTATCTGCGCGCCACCGCGCTGGCCAGTCCGCATCCCTTACTGGCCGAATTCGGTCGCCGCTTCATCACGACGCCCGCTGGCGATGGAAAGGCTGATCTGCAAGAGCTTCTGGCCTTGAGCGCAGGCGTGGCGGATGCTGTCAGCTATCAAAAATACACTACCGACGTCACCACCACGGCGCTGCAGGCGTTTGAATCAGGCACCGGCGTGTGCCAGGACCAGGCGCATGTGATGGTCGCTGTCTGCCGCAGCCTGGGCATTCCGGCGCGCTACGTGAGCGGCTACTTTTACGCCGCGAATGAACCCGACCTGGCCAGCCATGCCTGGGCCGACGTGTGCCTGGACATGGCCAGCCGGCGCTGGGCCAGCATTGATGTGACGCACAGCTGCCTGATTGACGAGCGCCATGTGCGCCTGGCGATGGGCACTGATTACAACGCCTGCCCGCCCATCAAGGGCGTGCGGCACGGCGGCGGCCAGGAATCGATGACGGTCAGCATCACGATCGAGCCGGCCTGAGCCCGGCCCGGCCGGTTCAGGCGGCCAGATCGACCCGAACCCGGCCACGCACCTGGCCGGCCAGCAGGCGCGGCGCCAGCGCGGCCACGGCATCGAGGGCAATGGTTTCGGTATTGGCTTCGAGCAGGTCGGCCGGCAACTCTTTGGCCAGTCGTTCCCAGGCCAGCAGGCGCCTGGCCTGCGGCGCATAGACGCTGTCAACGCCCGCCAGCGTGATGCCGCGCAGGATGAAGGGCGCCACGCTGCCCGGCAAATCCAGGCCCTGCGCGAGACCGCAGGCCGCCACCGTGCCGCCGTATTTCAGGCTCGCGCAGATGTTGGCCAGCGTGTGGCTGCCCACGCTGTCCACTGCCGCTGCCCAGCGCTCCTTCTGCAGCGGCTTGCCCGGTGCGCTCAGGCTGGCGCGGTCCAGCAGTTCAGCGGCGCCGAGTTGCTTCAGGTGCCCGGCCTCGGCCAGCCGCCCGGTCGAGGCATGCACCTCGAAGCCCAGCCGCGCCAGCAGCGCAATCGCAATGCTGCCGACGCCGCCGTTCGCGCCGGTCACCAGCACCGGGCCGGCCGCCGGCGTGATGCCACGGTCCTGCAGCGCCATGACGCACAGCATCGCGGTGTAGCCCGCCGTGCCGATGGCCATGGCCTGCCGCGCATCCAGTCCCTGGGGAATCGGCAGCAGCCAGTCGGCCTTGACCCGCGCCGTTTGCGCCAGGCCGCCCCAGTGCATCTCGCCGACGCCCCAGCCATTGAGCAACACCGCGTCACCCGGCTTGAAGCGGGCGTCCCCGCTTTCGGCCACCGTGCCTGCAAAGTCAATGCCCGGCACCATCGGAAACTTGCGCACCACCGGAGAACTGCCGGTGATGGCCAGCGCGTCCTTGTAGTTGACGGTGGAATACGCTACGTTGACGAGCACATCGCCCTCGGGCAGTTGCGTCTCGTCAAGGGAAGCCATATCGGCCAGGGTCGCGCCTTCCGGGTTTTTGCTCAGTAGCAGGGCCTTGAACATCTGATTTCCTTTGTCTTCGTTGTTGAATTCTCGGTTGGATCGCGCCAACATCGTACAGCGGCAAGATCGGTTCAAGGCCTACCCCCTGTTTCTTCCCGTTGCATTTGGCGCACCCGGTTTCACGCTGCAACTCGCCGCATAATTCCGCTGTCCCCCACGCACATGGGCTGCCCCTGAATTTGGGACCTTCGTCCCGCCAAAAATCCCCCGAAAAGTTGAGCCCTGATGAGCTATTTGCAGAATAAATCTCTGGTGAAGGACGACATGACTGCGGCCGCGCCCACTGCCGTCCTTGAACAGGAAATCCGGATTGACATCGAAGCCGATGCCACGATTGGCTATGCCTCGATACAAAACGCCGTGCCGGTCCTGCGGGCGCTTCGCCTGACCAACCCGCTGCTGGAGGCCGTAGAAAACCTGGAAGTCGTGATTTCCTGCAGCCCGTCATTTGCCCGGGGCCTGAAGCTGCGCTTTGACAAACTGGCCGCTGGCGAAACCCGCCGCATCTCGCCGCTGGACCTGCATCCCGACCATGCCTTTCTGGCGGACCTCAAAGAGTCGGTCAATGCCTCCATCCGGGTCGTGGCAGAAGCTGGCGGTCAGGAACTGGCCGTTGCCTGCCAGCCGGTCCAGGTGCTGGCTTATGACCAGTGGGCCGGAACGCGCGCGCTGCCCGAGTTGCTCGCGGCTTTTTGCATGCCCAACCATCCGGTGGTGGATAGCCTGATCGGCAAGGCCTCGAAGCTGCTGCGCGCCACGAATCCCGAGCTGTCGATGAACGGCTACCAGTCGAAAAGCCGCGATGTCGTCTGGAAGCAGGTGTCCAGCATCTACAGCACGATGGCGGCCGAGAATCTGCAGTATGTCGAGCCTCCCGCTTCGTTTGGTTCCGACGGCCAGAAAATCCGCACGCCCGAGCGCATTTTCGATGCGCGTGTCGCGACCTGCCTGGACCTGGCGATGCTGTTTGCGTCCTGCCTGGAGCAGGCCGGCCTGCGTCCGGTCGTCCTGCTCAATGAGGGCCATGCCTGGGTCGGCGTCTGGCTGCATCTGGCCTCTTTTTCGGACGCGCTGATCGATGATGTGCAGGCGATCCGCAAGCGGGTTGACAGCGGCGAACTGCTGGTTTTTGAAACGACAGGCGCGGCCCGGCACGCCAGCCTCCGGCCCTCGCTGCGGCTTGCGATGGAGCAGGGCCATGCCCACCTGCTGGAAGACGCCAGCTTTCGCTATGCGATTGACATCCACCGCGCCCGCGAAGTGCAGATCAAGCCCTTGCCGTCGCGTGCTACCGCGCCCAAACCCGGTGAGGCGCCGCTTGAAAACGCGCCTGCGGCGATCGAGCCGATGCCGCTGCTGCCGCCGCTCGACTCGGACTTTTTGACGCCGCTGGAATTGCCCCGCGACGACACGCCGGAAGGCCGGCTGTCGAACTGGAAATCCCGTCTGCTGGACCTGACGCTGCGCAACCGGCTGCTCAATTTCAAGCCGACCAAGGCCACGCTGCAGTTCGTGGCGCCAGACCTGGCCCGGCTTGAAGACTCGTTGAGCGACGGCATTGAATTCAGGATCAGGCCGCTGCCGGACCTCATGGAAGGTGCCGATCCGCGCATGGCAGAGCTTCATACCCAGCGCGCCGGACGCACGCCGCTGGACGACATGGCGCTGCAGGCCTTGGGCAACCAGGAATTGCTGGCCCGGGCGACGCCGGAGGCGCTGGATGGCAACCTGCTGGCCATCTACAGCGCGGCCCGCACCGGACTGGAAGAGGGCGGCGCCAACACGCTCTACCTGGCGATCGGCCTGCTGCGCTGGACCGAAGCCGAAAAGGCCGATGCGGTGCATCTGGCGCCGCTGCTGCTGATTCCGGTCACGCTGCAGCGCCAGTCGGTGCGCAGTGGTTTCCGCTTGATGCGGCATGACGATGAGGCCATCGTCAATCCGACGCTGCTGCATCTGCTGAAAACCAGTTTCGAGCTCAAGGTGGCCGGCCTCGATGTCGTTCCCGCTGACGACAAGGGCGTTGACGTGGTCCAGGTGCTGCAGTCGTTCCGGCTGGCGGTGCGCGAAATTCCCCAGTGGGAAGTGCTGGAGCAGGCGCACCTGGGCATTTTTTCGTTCACCAAGTATTTGATGTGGAAAGACCTGCAGGACCGCACCGAGCAGCTCAGGCAAAGCCGCGTCGTCAGGCATTTGATCGACAACCCGGGTGAAGCCTTCGCGCGCGAAGGCACACCCGGCGAATTCGACCGGCTCGATGTCACGCACCGCCCCCAGGACATCCTCACGCCGATGCTGTCCGACTCGTCGCAGCTCAAGGCGATCTGCGCGGTCGATGCGGGCCGCGACCTGGTGCTTGAGGGCCCGCCGGGCACCGGCAAGAGCCAGACCATCACCAACCTGATTGCCCACAGCCTGGCCAAAGGCAAGACCGTGCTGTTCGTGTCGGAGAAGATGGCGGCGCTGGAAGTGGTGCACCGGCGCCTCTCCAGCATCGGGCTGGGCCCGTTTTGCCTGGAGCTGCATTCCTCCAAGGCCAGGAAGACCGACGTGCTGCAGCAGCTCGGAAAATCGCTGGCCATCAGTGCCCAGCGAACGGCCGACGACTGGGCGCGCGAAGCCGGGCGGCTGGCGCAGTTGCGCCAGTCACTCAACGGGCTGGTCGATTCGCTGCACCACCCGCATCAAAACGGCTTCACCGTCTTTGAGGCCATCGGCACCTGCATCGCCCACAGCGGCAAGGAAGCTTCCGCCATGCCCTGGTCTGATCCCTTGATGCATGAGCGGGCGGACCTGGACCGGCTCGAAGAAACCGCTCGCCGCATGGCCTCGCTGGCCGGTGCGCTGGAGTCGCTTCAGGAGCATCCGCTGTCGCTGGTCGGCCAGACGGACTGGTCGCCTTCGTGGCAGGACGGCTTGCTGGCCGCCGCCCAGTCGCTCGATGGCGCCATTCGATCCTTGCGGGACAAATCCGCCGCTTTGGGCAATCTGACCGGGCAGCCCGCCATCGGCCTCGGCCTGGAATCCTATGCCGCGCTGGACCAGCTGGCCGACGTGCTGCTGCTGGCGCCCGGCGTGCCCGCCGGGCTGGCCGGGCAGGCGCATGATCCGCAGGCGCGGGCGCGGGTTCATGCGCTGGCGCAGCACGGCCTGGCGCGCAACGGCTACTTTGAGCAGGTCGGCCCGGGCTGGACGCCTCAGGTGGCGACGCTCAATGCGCTTGAGCTTCAGGCGCAATGGGCGCAGGCCAGGTCGGACTGGTGGCCCAAGTCCATGCTGGCCCAGCGTGCCATCACCGGCCGCCTGAGCGGCTTTCGCACCGACCAGCAGCGCCCGAGCGAAGCCGATGTCCAGGCCCTGCTGGCGCCGCTGGCGGCGCTCAATGAAGAAGACCGGGTGCTGCGCGCCATGCAGCCGGATGCCGAATCGCTGTTGCAGGAGTCTTACGCCGGCCTCAAGACCGATTGGGCCAGCCTCGCGCATCATGAGCTGTGGGCGAAGAAGTTTGCCGACGCGGTGACGCGGGTGGCCGGTACTGAGCTGGGGCTGGTCAACACGCTTCATCAGGCGCTGGGGCCGCTGGTGTCAAGCAAGCGTTCTGCCCTGGCTGCCAATGGCCATGCCGGCCGCTCGCTGCTGGCCTACCGCGACGCCTGGCGGGAATTCAGCCAGAAGCTCGATGCGCTGGAAACGCTGGCGCAGCCGGTGGAGCCGCTGCAGGGACCTCTAGATGCCAGCGGCGCACTCGAACGCATCCAGGGGATTCTGAGCGCCTGGCAAGCCAGCCGGCGGCTGATTCAGCCCTGGTGCCTGTGGCGCAACGTCAGGGAGCAGGCGATGGACCAGGGCCTGCAGGCGCTGGTCGTCAGCCTTGAAAACGGGACTGTGCCCTTGAGCGAGGTGGAGTCGCATTTCAAGTTCAGCTACCGCAACTGGTGGCTGAAGAAAACCATCGACAAGGACCCGGTCCTGCGCCGTTTTTCCAGCGCCGACCATGCGCGGAAAATTCGTGAATTTCGCGACGCCGACGCACGCTTCCAGACGCTGACCGAGCATTACATCGTCGCCACCCTGTCCGGGCGCATTCCTTCGCTGGCAGGCAGCGCGGTCGGCCCCGACAGCGAACTCGGGCGCTTGCGGCGCGAGCTGCAAAAGCAGCGCCGGCAGATGCCGGTGCGCCAGCTGGTCCACGGCCTGCCGACGCTGCTGCCCAGGCTCAAGCCCTGCCTGCTGATGTCGCCGCTGTCGGTGGCGCAGTACCTGGACGCCGGCTACGCGCCGTTTGACCTGGTCGTTTTCGACGAAGCCTCGCAGATTCCGGTCTGGGATGCCGTCGGCGCCATCGCGCGTGGCCGGCAACTCGTGGTGGTGGGCGACCCCAAACAGCTGCCGCCGACCAGCTTTTTCAGCAAGTCCAGCGACCCTGAAGGCGGCGGCACGGCTGACGAGCAGGTGGAAGACCTGGAAAGCATCCTTGACGAATGCCTGGGCGCCGGCATGAACCGCCTGAGCCTGCAGTGGCACTACCGCAGCCGCCACGAAAGCCTGATCACCTTCAGCAATGTCAACTACTACGACTCCAGCCTGGTCACCTTTCCCTCGCCAGTCACCGACGACAGCGCGGTGCGCTTCGAGCACGTAGCGGGTGTCTACGACCGCGGCGGCAGCCGCACCAACCGGGCCGAGGCCGACGCGATTGTCGAAGGCATCAGCGCGCATTACCTCTCGCCGGAGAAAAAGCGCCTGACGCTTGGCGTGGTCACCTTCAACCAAGCCCAGCAACTGCTGATTGAAACGCTGGTCGATGCCCGCCGCCGCGGCAACCCGGAACTCGACCGCGCCATTGCGGCGCGCGCGCACGAGCCGCTGTTCATCAAGAACCTGGAAAACGTCCAGGGCGATGAGCGCGATGTGATCTTTTTCTCGATCACCTACGGGCCTGATGCCGCCGGCAAGACGACGATGAACTTCGGTCCGCTCAATGGCGAGGGTGGCCAGCGCCGGCTCAATGTCGCCATTTCGCGGGCGCGCGAGGCCGTTGTCATCTACAGCACCCTGCTGCCCGAACAGATCGACCTGGCCCGGGTGCGCGCCGCCGGTGTGCGCGACCTCAAGCATTACCTGGAGTTTGCCCAGAAAGGATACCGGGCGCTGGTCGCGCAAAGCCTGCCGACCGGTCGCGAGCCCGACAGCCCGTTCGAGGTGGCCGTCATCCGGCTGCTGCGCAACCAGGGCTGGGATGTGCATCCGCAGGTCGGCTGCTCGGGCTACCGGATCGACCTGGGCGTGGTGGACCCGCGCGCGCCGGGGCGCTACCTGGCCGGCATCGAATGCGACGGTGCGACTTACCATTCGGCCGCCACCTCGCGCGACCGCGACCGCCTGCGCCAGCATGTGCTCGAAGGCCTGGGATGGAAAATTTTGCGCATCTGGTCCACCGACTGGTGGCTCAACCCGGAAGGCGAGATCGACAAGATCAGCCAGCGCCTGAAGGCCATTCTGGAACTGCCCGATGAAGCGCAGGCCGGAAACGCCGTACTGGCGCCTGTTCTCGTCGCGGCGGAACCCGACATGGCTGCCGTGGCAGCAGAAGACTTTTCCGGCGAACAAGGCAGCGCTCAGGAGGCGCTTCAGGACGAGATTGCCGTTATCAGCCAGGCCCTGGAAATCTACCGCCTGACCCGCTTGCCCGGCGGCGATCCTTTGCTATTCCATGACGCGAGTGCTTCGGCCAGCCTGCTTGAGCAGCTTGCGCTCGTCATCGAAACCGAGGGTCCGCTGACCGAGGGGAATTTGTTCCGCAGGGTCGCCCGGGCTTGGGGGCTGGAGCGAACCGGCGCCAGGGTGGTCGAGCGGCTCAGGGCCCTGGTGCCCGACAGCATGGTTCGCACGATTGAGGAGGAGGAAATTTTCTATTGGCCTGCGCAAGCCGACATCACCTCGTGGGAGCGCTTGCGCATCGCAGATGCCAGCGACGAGCCATCGCGCCGCCGCATCGACGAGGTGTGCCTGGAGGAGATTTCAGCCCTGGCGCATCATGTCCTGAGTCAGGCGGGCGCCTCGTCCCGGCAGGATGTGGCCCACTCGGTCTGCCGGCTGCTGGGCATGACGCGCATCCCGGCCGATGCGCAAGCGCGGACCGAGGAAGCGATTGACCGCCTGGTGGCCCTGGAAATCGTCGTGGAAATTGAAGACCAGGTGCGCCTGGTGGCGTGAGCGAAGTGGTTTCGCCACGAAGACGATGTGCGCCAGCTGGTGGCAGTCCTCAGTCCCTGACGTCGGCCACCGGCTGCGCGCCAAAGTCGGGGCGTGCCAGGTAGGCCAGCACGCGGCGGGCCGCTTCGTCGGGCGAGGTCAGCTGTCCACCACTTTTAAGGTGCGCAAAGCGGTCCCGGTCAGGAAAGGCTGCCGCGTCTGCGCTGCGCAGTTGAAGCTGCATGCCGGTGTCCACCACGCCGGGCGCCAGCGAACAGACTTTTGCGCCATCGCTCTTTAACGCTTCCTCCAGCGCCAGGCAGCGGGTGAAATGGTCCATGCCGGCTTTGGCGGCGCAATAAGCGGCCTGCGACGCCATCGGCCTGCGCCCCAGTCCGGAGGAAATATTGAGCACCTTGCGCTCTGCAGGCCAGCCTTCGGTGGCCCGCAAAAATGCCGCCGCCAGCAGCATGGGCGCTTCCAGCCCGACGCGTAAAGCCCGTGCCAGATCTGCCCCATCGGCTTCACTGAGAGGGCCGATGCGCGCAATGACGCCGGCATTGTTGATGAGTGTGACACTGCGCCAGGCCGTGTGGCCCTGTTCGCCCAGCCAGTCGTCCAGCCTGGCCATCAGCGTGGCGCTGTCGGCCAGGTCATGAGACCACTGCAGCAGGGTGGCGCCGCTCCGTTGGGCGTGCTGCGCCAGCGCTGGCTGTTCGGTGCGCGAGATGCACAGCACGCTATGGCCTTGAGTCAGCAACTGACGCGCCATGGACAAGCCCATGCCGCGCGATGCGCCTGTGAGTATGCAGAGGTGTTGGGTCATGAAGGGCATGGTAGCGCCATCCATCGGGGTCTGCAGGAGGGCTAGAAATCGGGGGCGTCTTCAAAACACAGCGTGTCGCCGCTGACCGGATGCACAAAACGCAGCGCGCTGGCATGGAGCAGCAGGCGCGGCGCCCGGGCCTGCACCGTTTCCGGCGCATACAGCGCATCGCCCAGGATCGCATGGCCCAGCGCCTGCAGATGCACGCGCAGCTGGTGGGAGCGGCCAGTCACCGGTTCCAGCTCGACGCGCGTGCTGTTCGCCGCTTGATCAAACGCCAGGGCCCGCCAGCGGGTCTGGCTGGGTTTTCCGCGCTCGGCATCAATGATGCGCAGCGGGCGGCGCGGCCAGTCCACCACGATGGGCAGGTCAATCAGTCCCCAGCCGTCAGGCTCTGGCGCTTGCGCAAGGCGGCCATCGACGACGGCCAGATAACGCTTATGGACTTCGCGGCGCTCGAACAGCTGGCTCAGTGCGCGCTGCATGGCGATGCCGCGGCCCATCAGCATCAGGCCCGAAGTGGCCATGTCGAGTCTATGCACGATCAATGCGTCAGGGTAGTGCGATTGCACGCGGCGGCTCACGCAGTCCTGCTTGTCCTCGCCGCGTCCGGGAACGGCGAGCAGCCCGGAGGGCTTGTTCAGCACCAGCAGGCTGTCGTCGGCATGAATGATCTGGAGTACGGCCGTGGCCGGGGGAGCGGGAAACATTACCGCCTGGTCAGCGCTCAAGGCTTGGGCGGCGGAAAGTTGTGAACCGTCGGGCTGTTGCGCCTGATGTCGCGCAGCATGAACAGGTAGAGGCTCTCCACCTTTTCGCGCGCCCACGGCGTCTTGCGCAGGAACTTCAGGCTGGACGCCACGCTGGGGTCGCTGGTAAAGCAGCGGATGTTGATGCGCTGCCCCAGTTCTTCCCAGCCGTAATGATCCGCCAGCGCGGTGACGATGGCTTCGAGCTTGACGCCGTGCAGCGGATTGCCCGGCTGCTGCGTGCTGGCGGCTTCTGCCGGAGCGCCGGCAGCATCGGAAGAAGGCCCGGAGGGCATCACCATGACGAGCTTACTTGTTCTTGAGCTTGCCGCGCACAGGAACCTGCGTGACGACGGTCGGGCGCACCGCATCGGGCGACACCAGCTTCGGGGGCGAGGTGTCTTTTTTGGGTTTCTTGACCATTTTGTCGTTGTTCTGCTGACCTTTTGCCATGACTTTCTCCAGAGTAGGGTTAAGACTAGATTATCAGTGCAACTTTATCCGGCAGCAGCAGGCCCGGTCAATGATTTTGGAACGGGTGACGCGCCTGGTTTGGCGCCGTCCAGGGTGCCGTCTTGTGGCTCGGCTGGACCGCCCGGCCTTGTCGATGACCCGCTTGGCAAGACCGGCAGCCAGAATCTCGCGTGCATGCAGCACGGAGGCGGCCGTCTGGGCATCGGCGACTGTGTGAATCGGGTGCCACGGCGGCCTGGCTGGGGCCGGCTCGGTGGTGGCATCGGAACGCTGCTGGTCGCCGTGCTGTGGCTCAAGGGCTTTCCCGCGCTGGCAGACCGCGACCGCATGAGCGATTCATCAGCGCTGCCGCGTGATCAATGCGCCTGATTGGCCCGGATGCGATGGACGTCCAGCGCTGTGATGGCGCTGGCCTGGTTGCCCCACGAGCTGCGGACATGGGTGATGACGGCGGCCACTTCGCTGTCGCTGAGCACCAGCACGAAGGGCGGCATGCCAAAGGGGCGCGGGTTGCCCGCCGTGGCCGGCGCAAAACCGCCGCCCAGCACCATCTGCACCAGGTTTTCGGTCGATGCCATCGTCACGGCGCGGTTGCCCGCGAGCGGCGGATAGGCATTGGCAATGCCCTGGCCCTTGTCGCCATGGCATTGCGCGCAATGCTGCTCATAGAGCTTGGCGGTTTTTTCGGTATTGGCAGACGTGTTGGCCGGTCGGTCCGGGGCTTGAGGCCTGGGGCTGGCGTCAGGCAGCGCCTTGAGGTACTGCGCCATCGCGTGCAGGTCGGGCTGATCCAGGTATTGGGTGCTGCGCAGCACCACTTCGGCCATCGGGCCGCTGACCGAGGCGCCAGGCGCCACGCCGTTTTTAAGCAGGCTCACGATCTGTTCCCCGCTCCAGTCGCCCACGCCCGCTTCGTGCCTCGATGCCAGCGAGGGCGCATACCAGTTCTGCATCGGGATCAACCCGCCGGCCAGCGCCAGGCTTTGGCGGTTGCCGCCCAGTGCGTCGCGCGGCGAGTGGCAGGCGCTGCAGTGACCCAGGCCGTTGACCAGGTAGGCGCCGCGGTTCCATTCGGCATTGCGCCCGGCATCCGGCTGGTACACGCCGGGCTTGAAATACAGCGCCCGCCATACTGCCAGCGCGGCTTGTGAACTGAAGGGAAAGCCCAGCGCATGCGGCCGGTTGGGCTGGTTCACGGCTGGCAGGCTGCGCAGGTAGGCAAACATCGCGTCCGAATCCTCGCGCGTGACCTGGGTGTAGCTGGTGTACGGAAAGGCCGGGTACAGCAGGCGGCCGCTTTTCGAGCGGCCGTTGTGCAGGGCGCGCCAGAAATGCGCCGATGACCAGCTGCCGATGCCGGTATTGGCATCGGGCGTCAGATTGGAGGTGAACACCGTGCCGAAAGGCGTCGCCAGCCCCAAGCCGCCGGCATAGGGCTGGCCGCCGCGCGCCGTGTGGCAGGTCATGCAGTTGCCGGCACGCGCCAGGTAGGCGCCGCGCGCGATCAGGCTGTCGCTGGGCGCGAAAGCTGCGGTGGTTTTGACATCCACCTCATCGCGCACATTGAGCGACCAGACTGCGGCGGCAGTGGCGGCAGCCAGCAGGCAAATGCCCAGCGCAAATTTCGTCCAGTTTTTCATTTTTTCGCCTTTGTCTCTACCGTGCCGCTTGCGGGCGGCGGTGCGCTCCCGCAAGCGATAGCCGTATTGCCCGGCGCCGGCAGGGATGTCGCGGGATGGGTATTGGCTGGCAGCGGCTGGGCGGCCACCCAGCTGGCCACCGCATGGATGTCTGCCAGGCTCAGTCTGTCCACCACTTCCTTCATGCAGTCTGGCGCATGGGCGCGGCGCTGGCCGGCTTTCCAGGCGCCGAGCTGCGCATTGAGGTAGTCGCGCGGCAGTCCCAGCAGGCCGGGGATATGGGGCGCCACGCCGGTCATCGCCTGGCCGTGGCATTGCACGCAGGCCGGCAGCTTGCGGCCGCTGTCGCCGTGCATGACCAGCTGCTCGCCCCGGCGCAGCACCTCGGCAGGCGCCTGACTGGGCAGCGGCGCGGGATAGGGCACTTCAAGGCTGGAGAAATACTGCGCGATCTCCAGCAGGTAGGCGTCGCTGAGCGGATCAATCAGCTGCGTCATCAGGCCGTAATGCCGCCGCCCTTCACGAAAATTGAGCAACTGGTTGTACAGGTAGCCGGCCGGCTTTCCGGCCAGGCGCGGGTAATAGCCATCGGGTGCCGCGCGGCCCTGCGGGCCATGGCAGGCGGTGCAGGCCAGGGTGCGCTGGGCCATGGTGTCTTCAAACGGCGCTGCCGCCACGGCCGTAGCAAGGCCTGCTGCGGACAAGCCGCAACTCATCAGGGCAAGCGCTGCCAGCCTGCGCGCCAGAGATTCCAATCGGGTCTTTTTCATGAGGGGAATCATGCCTCAGCCCGCAGGCGTTCGCATGAGCTGTGCTCAGAACGGCAGTTCGATCACCACATCAGATGCCGGATACGCCACGCAAGGCAGGATGTAGCCTTCGCGTTTTTCATCAGCGCTCAGGCCCGGCCATTCGATGCGGTAGACCACCTGGCCGCTGAGCAGCCGGCAGATGCAGGTGCGGCAGGTGCCGTTGCGGCACGAGCTTTCCAGCCCTGTCAGCCCGGCCCGCTCGGCTGCCTGGAGCAGCGGCAGCGCTGCCGGCGCCGCAAAAAAGGGGCCGTCGGGTTCAATCCGCGCTGTAAAGACAGTGCTGCCTGTTTCTGCCGGGGTTGTCGGGCTGCTGGGGCGCATGGGCTGGAGGATTTGAGGGGGGACAGGGGGGTGGGCGAAAGGCCGAATTTACCCCAGACCTGGAGGGCCCCGATTCGATTTGCGCGACAATCCTGCCTCCCGAGCCTTCCTTACTGATATTCACAAGCGATTTTTCTCATGTCCAGCTATTCCGTTCGTCCAGCCACCGCCCGCGATGCCCAAGCCATTGCTGAAATTCACGTTGCCACCTGGCAAGCCGCTTACAAGGACTTGATGCCCGAGGACCACCTCAGCAAGATGACGGTGGAAAAACGCCAGGCTTACTGGCGCGAAGCGATCGAATACAGCGAGCCGCAAGTGCTGGTGGCAACGGACGGTGATCAGCTCGTCGGCTTTGTCGGCTTCGACCGCTCGCGTGATGCAAAAACCCGCTCCACCGTGGGCGAAATCTGGGCCATTTACGTGGCGCCCGAGCATTGGGGCAAAGGCGTGGGCCTGGCCTTGTGGGACGGCGCCCGCGACGGACTGAAGGAAGAGGGCTGCACGCAGGTCACGATGTGGGTGCTGCTGCGCAATGAGCGCGCCCTGCAGTTTTGCGAACATGCCGCCGGCTTCAAGCGCGAAATGCCGTCGCTCAAGACGGTCGATTTTGGCAGCGTGAAACTTGAAGAAATACGCCTCAAGCGCGCGGTTGATTGAGGCGGCTGGGGGCTCAAGCTTCAATGCACCACTCAGCTCGGTACATTGACCTCGCCCTCTTCATCAGGAATCAGTGGGGTTCCCTCGTCAGGATTCACCGGCAACTCCAGACCCTCTTCGTCTTCTTCAGCTTCCTCGCCCGGTCCCTTGCGGGGCAGGGTATGGCCGGAATGGCCGACAGGGCGGGTTCGCAGGACGGGTTTTGAAAAATCAAGCATGCTCAATCCTTTCAGGTTTTCAGGCGTTTTGATTTGCGCCGGGCTGAAACCATAGATTATTGGCGCAATGTGCGTTCAGTTCCCGCTGATGGTTTTTTTGTCTTTCCTGTCCTACATCCGGTCCCTACAGCGCCGCACAAGCAGGCTTCGCTGCAGCCCGTAAAGTCAATTTCTACGCTTGATCGGGATCATCGGTTCCTTGCCTGCAGGCAGTTGCTGATGAAGCCTCACCCCGGCCATTTTCTGGAATGTATGATTTTTAAAGGAAACAAGATGGAAGACTCGACCTTGAACCCCGGCAATGACACCTTGAACCCCGGCAATGCCAGTCCCGGGGCCGTTCAGCGCGGTGTGGATTCGGCAGGCACTGCACTGCACAGCACGATTGACAAGGTGGTGGATCCAGCCCGTAACACCATGGACCGTGTATCGACCGCCGCGCATCAAACCGTTGACAAGCTCGCCAGTGAGGCCACTCATGTGGCCGACCGGTTTTCAGAACAGGCCCAGCGGGTGGCCGAAGCGCCGCGACGTGCCCTCGATTGCTCAAAGTCCTGGATTCAGCACCAGCCCCTCGAAGCCGTCGGCGCGGCACTGGCGCTGGGCTTCATCCTCGGACGCCTGACTGCACGCTGAGCTTTTCCGGGCTCTCAAGGCATGAGTCCAAAACCGCCTGAGGGCGGTTTTTTTGCTGCCACCGGGAATGGCACAATTTGCCCTGTAGCGGCCAGCCGCTTCATTTCCTCCGGTGGCAAAACCTTTTCTTCAATTCCGGCTTGAGGCCGCACTTCCAAAAATAATCTATGGCTACCAGCCTTCTTGCCCTGATTGATGACATTGCCAGCGTTCTGGACGATGTCGCCTTGCTCTCCAAGGTCGCCGCCAAAAAAACCGCCGGCGTGCTGGGCGACGACCTCGCACTCAATGCCCAGCAAGTGGCCGGCGTCAAGGCTGATCGCGAATTGCCGGTGGTGTGGGCCGTGGCCAAGGGCTCGTTCATCAACAAGCTGATTCTGGTGCCTGCCGCTCTGGCCATCAGCGCTTTTGCGCCTTGGGCGGTTACGCCGCTGCTGATGGTGGGCGGTGCTTTCCTTTGTTATGAGGGTTTTGAAAAGCTGGCCCACAAGTTCATGCACAGCCAGGCCGAGCAGGATGCCGAGCACGAGGCACTGGCGAACGCGCTGGCTGACCCGAGCGTTGACCTGAGGGAAGTTGAAAAAACCAAGATCAAGGGGGCCATACGCACCGACTTTGTTTTGTCAGCCGAAATCGTTGCCATCACGCTGGGAACCGTGCAAGCCAGTCCTTTTACCACCCAGCTTGCGGTGCTCAGCGGTATTGCCGTGGCCATGACGGCCGGGGTCTACGGCTTGGTAGCCGGCATTGTCAAGTTTGACGATGGCGGTCTTTACCTCAGCAGGCGCGCAGGCGCCCATGCCTGGGCAGGTTTTCAGCGCAGCCTGGGGGAGGGTATTTTGCGGGCGGCGCCCTGGCTGATGAAGGGGCTGTCAGTGGCCGGTACGGCGGCCATGTTCCTGGTCGGCGGCGGCATTCTGACCCATGGTCTTGCCTGGCTGCATCATGGGATTGAAGGGCTCACGGCGCAGATGGCTGCTGTCAATGGCATAGGTCCGGTGCTGGCTGCCGTCATGCCGCTGGGGCTCGATGCCCTGGTGGGCCTGGTGGCAGGAGCTTTGGTCTTGCTGGCAGTGACCCTGATCAGGCGGATGAGAAATACGCACTGAACCAGCGAAAAATGCAAGCGTGCTTCACACGCTGTTCCTGAGTCGGCTTTCCAGGCGCTGGCAGTCTATTTCATTGATAAAGCACGGGTTCTGGGGCTTGTGTCCACGGTCCCCGTCCTCCTATCTGTTAAAACAGGCGGATTCTTTTTTCAGGTGTTTCCTTTTCCGATGTCCACTTCACTTCCCGTTTCCCCGCTTGAGGCTGCCTGCAGCCCAACCCCCACCCTCCACTGGACCGAGGCTGGCGAGGCCCGTTCAGCCCGGTGGCGTTCCGAACGCGGCGCTTTGCCGCCCAAACGCGTGGTGCTGGCCGACGACACGATGTCGGCCGACACGGCTTACCGGCTCGCCTGCGAAGGCACCGGCCTGCTCTGGCGCGGCGATTTCCAGAATGCCCGGCAGCTGGTGCAGGCGCTGGCGCGTCGCATTGACAAGCCGCCCAAAGCCTCCAAGCAAGCCAGGGTCGAGCGCAAGAAAGCCGCCGATGCCGCCGTCTCCGGCGTTCCCGCCGGCCAGGCCTTTCACCTGCACCGCCAGGCCCAGTCGCAGCGTGCACGGGTGCTGGGCATGGTGCTGATCGAGTTTGGCGCTGATTACGGCATTGCCCTGCGCCGCGCGCCCGATGCAGTTCAAGCTTGCACCGAAGCCTGGGGACCTGCCGGTGAAGCGACGGGCGCTTGCGTGGCCTCGCTGCGCGAGTTGATGGGCGTCATCAGCGCGCACGAGTGGCGCAAGAAGGGCGTTGAAATTCCGGCCCTGGGCAAGGCGCCCAACAACCGCATTCACCCGCACTACGGCGTGTTTTCGCCCGTGCGCGGCGAGTATGTGGACCTGGTGGCCAGCGCGCCATTGCCGGCCAGCCCAGGCTCCAAATTTGTCGCCTTTGACATCGGCACCGGCACCGGCGTGCTGTCGGCCGTGCTGGCGCTGCGCGATGTGGACCAGGTCGTGGCCACGGACATGGACCCGCGCGCACTAGAATGCGCGCGCGAAAACATCTACCGCTTGCGCCTGCCGAACCCGGTCAAGGTGATGCAGGCCGACCTGTTCCCCGAGGGACAAGCTTCGGTCATCGTCTGCAACCCGCCGTGGCTGCCGGCGCGGCCCGGCTCGCCGCTCGAAGGCGCGGTGTACGACGAAGACAGCCGCATGCTGCTGGGTTTCCTCAAGGGGCTGCCCGCGCATCTGGCGCCGGGCGGCGAAGGCTGGCTGATCCTGTCCAATTTTGCTGAACAGCTGGGCTTGCGCACGCGCGCCGAGCTGCTGGCCGCGATCAAGGCCAGCGGCCTGAAGGTGCTGGGCCGCATCGACGCCAAGCCCGATCACCCCAAGGTGGCCGACGCGGGCAACCCGCTGCACAAGGCGCGCGCAGCCGAGGTCACGTCGCTCTGGCGCCTGGGCGCCGCTTGACCCAGCCTTGACGCCACCTGACTGTTTGCCTCGACACAAGGCGAGTCCATGACCATCCTGCTGGCGCCCATGGAAGGGCTGCTCGACTT
>JBDSZF010000141.1:0-8851 GCA_039925285.1 Polaromonas sp. | reverse complement strand
GCGCTATTCGCCAACGACGGCGCGGCGCTCATCCTGACGCCCATCGTGATGGCCATGCTGCTGGCGCTCGGCTTCAGCGCGGCAGCCACGCTGGCGTTCGTGATGGCGGCCGGCTTCATTGCCGACGTGGCCAGCCTGCCGCTGGTGGTTTCCAACCTGGTCAACATCGTGTCGGCCGACTTCTTCGATATCGGTTTCAATGCGTATGCCGCCGTGATGATCCCGGTCAACATCGCAGCCATCCTGTCAGCCTTGGCGGTATTGATGCTTTATTTTCGGCGCGACATTCCACGCCACTACGATGTTGCCCAGATCAAGCCGCCCGGCGCAGCCATCCGCGATGCGGCCACGTTTCGCGTCGGCTGGGCAGTGCTGCTGCTGTTGCTGACCGGCTTTTTTGGCCTGGAGCCGCTGGGCGTTCCGGTCAGCGCCACGGCAGCCGCCTGCGCGATGCTTCTGCTCGTCGTGGCGGGACGCGGCCACAAGATCAGCACCCGCAAGGTGATGCGCGGTGCGCCGTGGCAAATCGTGGTCTTTTCGCTGGGCATGTACCTGGTGGTTTATGGACTGCGCAACCAGGGCCTGACGGCGCAAATCGCCATACTGCTGGACTACTTTGCCGGCGGAGGCGTCTGGGGCGCGGCCTTGGGCACCGGCTTTTTGACGGCGCTGCTGTCTTCCGTGATGAACAACATGCCCACCGTGCTGGTAGGCGCGCTGTCGATTGATGCGACGCAGGCCAGCGGTGTGGTCCGGGAAGCCATGATTTACGCCAATGTGATCGGCAGCGACCTCGGGCCCAAGATCACCCCCATCGGCTCACTGGCCACGCTGCTGTGGCTGCATGTGCTGGCGCGCAAGGGCATGACGATGACCTGGGGCTACTACTTCAAGGTGGGCATCGTACTGACCGTTCCGGTATTGGCGGTGACGCTGGCGGCGCTCGCGCTGCGCCTGAGCCTGATGGGATGAGGGCCACCAGCAATCGGCCCGGGCACACGCTTCAAGGTTTCACCGCTTACCGCAGGATCAGCACCGGCACCTCGCTGAGCCTCAACAAGGTGGTGGTCGTGCTGCCGACGATCAGCTGGCGGATGCGCGAATGGCCATAAGCGCCCATCACCAGCAGCGAAGCGCCCTGCGCCTTGACGAATGCCGGCAACACGTCTTCCGGCTCGCCGGGCAGCAGTTCAACAGCAGCCTCAAAGCCTGCAGCCGCCAGCATATGCCGGGCCTCTTCAAGCTGCAGTCGCGCCTCTGCGGTGTCATCACCGGCCATCGCCACCAGAACGGGCAGGCCCTTGAGCATCGGGCTGCGCGCCACCGTCGCTAGGGTCTTGCGGGCTGTCGGACTGCCGTCAAAGGCAATGACAAAAAATTTGGGCGCCTCGAACGGCGTTCCCGTCGAGACCAGCACCGGGCGCTTGACCGAGCGGATCACGCGCTCGACATGGTGATCCAGGTGAAACTTCGACGCGCCGCTGGCATGGTAATGCTCGCCCAGCACGAACAGGCGCGCATCGGGCTCCATCTCCAGCACGGTGTCCAGCAGCTCGCCATGGCGCAGCCGCACATCGAGCCGCTCCACCCCGGCGGCGGCGGCCCGCAGGCGGGCATCGGCCATCAGCCGCCGGCCGGCTTCCTGCGCCAGCTTGCCGCGCTGGGCATCGAGTTCGCTCAGTTCACCAAGCAGCGCTTCCTGCGCGCCCAGCCCGATGGCGCCGCTGTAGTCGGTGCGCAAGGGGCGGTCGGTGCGCTCCAGCACATGCAGCAGCTCCAGCGGCGCATCCAGGCGCAGAGCGGACCAGGCGGCCCAGTCGATCACGGAAGCTGTATTGGCCAACCCGTCAATGCAGGCATAAACCTTGTTCATGGGGTTTCCTTTGGTTCTCAATGCAGGACTTGCTCAACAGCGCCGGGCTTGTCATGGACGCCAAAGCGGTCCACCAGCGTGTTGCTGGCCTCGTTCAGGCCGACGACCTCGACCGCGGTGCCTTCGCGCTTGAGTTTGAGCACTACCTTGTCGAGTGCGCTGATAGCGGTGATGTCCCAGAAATGCGCCCGGCTCACGTCGATGCGCACCCGCTGCACGGCTTCCCTGAAATCAAACGCAGCGATAAATGCTTGCGACGAGGCAAAGAACACCTGGCCGACCACGCTGTAGATGCGCACCCGGCCTTCATCCTCGCTGCTGCGGTCGATGCGCAGAAAGCGCCCGACCTTGTGGGCAAAAAAGATGCCCGACAGCAGCACGCCGACAAACACGCCCTTGGCCAGATCGTGGGTAAAAACCGTCACGAGGACGGTGGCGACCATCACGATCGATGAGGTGGGTGGATGCTCGCGCAGATGGCGGATCGAGCTCCAGCTGAAGGTGCCGATGCTGACCATGATCATCACCGCCACCAGCGCGGCCATCGGGATGCGCGCCACCCAGTCACCGATGAACACCACCATCAGCAGCAAAAACACACCCGCAGAAAGCGTCGAAAGCCGGCCGCGGCCGCCTGATTTCACATTGATCACCGACTGGCCGATCATGGCGCAGCCGGCCATGCCGCCGATGAAACCGGTGGCGATGTTGGCCACGCCCTGGCCCACGCACTCGCGGTTCTTGTTGCTGTTGGTGTCGGTCAGCTCATCGACGATGGAAGCGGTCATCATCTACTCCAGCAGGCCCACCACGGCCAGCGTGGCGGAATACGGCAGGATGATTCTGAGCGTTTCCAGGTTCAGCGGCAGATCAGGCAAGAGGAAAACAGGCAGGCTGTCGGGCAGCGCGCCCATGTCGCCCACGGTGCGGATGTCCAGCTTGAGCGCCATCGCCACGCCGGTCAGCACGACGATGGTGATCAGCGGCGAAGGCACGGCTTTGGTGATGTACGGAAAGCCGTAGATGATGGCCAGGCCCGCAGCGGTCATCGCATAAACCACCCAGCTGACGTGGGTCAGTTCGGGCAGCTGGGCCAGGAAAATCAGGATGGCCAGCGCATTGACGAAGCCGGTGATGACCGAGCGCGAGACAAAGCGCATCAGCGCGCCGAGCTTCAGCAAACCAGCCAGGATTTGCAGCACGCCGGTCAGCACCGTCGTCGCCAGCAGGTATTGCAGGCCGTGGTCCTTGACCAGGGTAACCATCACCAGCGCCATGGCGCCGGTGGCGGCCGAAATCATGCCCGGCCGCCCGCCGGTAAACGCGATGATCACGGCGATGCTGAAGGAGGCGTAGAGACCGACCTTGGGATCGACGCCGGCAATGATGGAAAAGGCAATCGCCTCGGGAATCAGGGCAAGCGCCACCACGATACCGGCCAGCAAATCGCCCCGGACGCTGGAAAGCCAGTCCTTGCGGATGGATGAGTAAATTGTTTTCAATGGATAAGGACGGCGCCAGGCGTGACCGGGCAACCGTGAGTCAACAGGAAATGGGAGTTGAGCGCTGCAAGCGCAAAGGAGAGCTGGACTCGGCAGAAATCGAGGACGCCAGGCGTCCCGGGTGACGGCTCAGGGCGGCGTTACCGAGCAAAAGTAGCCGCGCGGCAACTCGCTGCCGGGGTAGGTCACCCGGAAAGCGGAGAGCACGCTGAGAATCATTGGCATGGCTGGATTTTACCGCCCTGGCAGGCGCGGCCGGCAAAAGATGGCTTGCCCCTCGCCCGGCCAGGTCGCTACCGAGCTTCGCTGGACGCAAGCGTGCGGCTTTACTGCAGGTTTACCTGCCTCTTTCAAGGCCTACACCGGCCTTGGCGATGTTGCAGTGATAATTATTCAGCGCCAAGCTCAGCGAATGCACCGTGGCAATCAGCCAGGGTTGCAGATGCCCCCATCAAACACAAAAAATCAAAATGCCACGCCAGCCTCCCTCTGGTGCGGCATGTAAAAGGACCGCTGATGGACCCCAAAGCCGATACCTCACCTAGCCTCCCCAGGACGGTTGCCGCCAAACATTTAAGCCCTCGTGCCCGCCTGCTGGGCGGCCTGCTGGCCTTGCTGGCGCTGGCCGGCACCGGCTGGCTGGCCTGGCACCTGACGCATCGTGATGCGCCGACGACCGGCCCCGGACCCGGCGCTGCCGGAGGACGCCGCGGCGTACCGGCCACTACCGTCGGCGTTGCCACCGCCGAAAGCAGCAGCATTCCCATCATCCTCGAAGCCCTGGGCACCGTCACGCCGCAGGCCACCGTCAAAGTGCGGCCGCAGGTCTCTGGCGTGTTGGAAAAAGTGCTGTTCAAGGAAGGCCAGAGGGTGCGCGCAGGCGACTTGCTGGCCACCATGGACCCACGCCCGTTTGAACTGGCGCTGATGCAGGCCAGCGGCCAGCGCCAGCGCGATGAAGCGCAGCTGGCCAGCGCACGCGTCACGCTGCAGCGCTTCAGGACACTGCTGGAGCAGGACTCGATTGCGCGCCAGGAAGTCGATACCCAGGCCGCGCTGGTCAAGCAGCTTGAAGGCACGGTCGTGATTGACAGGGCCAACGAAGGCACTGCGCGCCTGAACCTGGGCTATGCCCGCGTCGTGACGCCCATCAGCGGCCGCATCGGCCTGCGCACCGTCGATGTCGGCAACGTGGTGAGCAGCAGCGATGCCAACGGCATTGCCGTCATCACGCAAGTCAGCCCGATCGATGTGGTGTTTGCCGTTCCGCAGGACCAGGCGGGCGAACTGCAGCAGTCCGCCGCGGCGGGCACGGTCATGAAAGTGACCGCGCTCGACCGGACCCGCTCCAATGCGCTGGACACGGGGGTGTTCGCTTCGCTCGACAACCAGGTCGATCTCCAGACCGGCACGGTCAAGGCCAAGGCGCGTTTTGCCAACCGCCAGCTGGCGCTTTTCCCGAGCCAGTTCGTCAATGTGCAGCTGCAGCTCCGGACCCTTGAAAACGCGGTGACGGTGCCAGTCGCGGCGCTGCGCCACGGCAATGACGGCGACTTTGTCTATGTGCTGAATGCCGCCGAGCGCACGGTCAGCCTGAGGCCGGTCAAGCGCGGCCAGGCCACGGCGGACAAAATCCAGCTGGCCTCCGGCCTCAAGGCGGGCGAGCAGGTCATTACCGAAGGCGCCGACCGGCTCAAGGACGGCGCGCCGGTGGTGCTGCCGGGCGATGCCCCCAAAGGGGTGAACGGCGCAACCCCGAGCGGCAAGCGTCAGCGTCCGGGGGCATCGACGGAAAGTGCCAGACAGGAGGCTTCAGCCCCGTCTGCCGAATCGCCGGCTTCAGCGCCAGCCGCCTCCAGTCCGCAACGCCGCCGGCGCGCTTCGCAAGCCGAGGGCGCATGAGTCCGCGCGAGCTAGCCAGTGAAGCAGGCTCGTCATCCGGCGATTTTGACGAGCGCGCAGAAGCCACGCCCCTGAGCCCGTCGCGCCCGTTCATCATGCGCCCGGTCGCCACCGCGCTCTTGATGGTGGCCATCGTGCTGGCCGGCCTGGTCGGCTTCAAGTTCCTGCCGCTGTCAGCCCTGCCGCAGGTCGATTACCCGACCATCCAGGTCCAGACGCTCTACCCCGGCGCCAGCCCCGAGGTCATGGCGCAAACCGTGACCGCCCCGCTGGAGCGCCAGTTCGGCCAGATGGCGGGCCTGAGCCGCATGAGCTCGACCAGCGCCGCCGGCGTGTCCATCGTCACGCTGCAGTTTGGGCTGGGGCTGGCGCTGGACGTGGCCGAGCAGCAGGTGCAGGCGGCCATCAACGCCGGCGGCTCGCTGCTGCCGGCCGACCTGCCCGCGCCGCCAGTCTATGCCAAGGTCAATCCGGCCGATGCGCCGGTCTTGAGCCTGGCCATCACCTCCGACACGCTGCCGCTGACCGAAGTGCAGAACATCGTCAACACCCGGCTGGCGCTCAAGATCAGCCAGGTCAACGGCGTCGGGCTGGTGTCGCTGAGCGGCGGCCAGCGGCCTGCCGTTCGCATCCAGGCCGATACCCGGGCACTGGCGTCCTATGGCCTCGCGCTCGATGCGCTGCGCACCGCCATTGCGGCCGCCAACGCAAATGGCGCCAAGGGCAGCATTGACGGCCCAACTCGCTCATATTCGATCAACTCCAACGACCAGCTGCTGGCCGCCCAGGACTACAAGAAACTCATCATTGCCTGGCGCAACGGCGCGGCAGTGCGCGTGTCCGACGTTGCCCAAGTGGTTGAAAGCGCCGAAAACACGCAGCTCGGCGCCTGGGCCAGCATCGAGTGTCCGCCAGCCGCATCGCCAACATCTGCTGCTGGCAACGATTGCATCGGAACGCCCGGCAAACGGCTGGTGCCCGCCATCATCCTGAACGTGCAGCGCCAGCCCGGCGCCAATGTGATTGCCACGGTCGATGCCATCAAGGCGCGCCTGCCCGAGCTGCAGGCCGGCCTGCCGACCTCGATGCGGGTCGATGTGCTGAGCGACCGCACCACCGGCATCCGCGCCTCGGTGCTGCATGTCGAGATCGAGCTGCTGCTGGCGGTGCTGATGGTGGTGCTGGTGATCTTTGCATTCCTGCATAACCTGCGCGCCACCGTGATTGCCAGCCTGTCGGTGCCGATCTCGCTGATCGGCACCTGCGGCGCGATGTATCTGCTCGGCTACAGCCTGAACAACCTGAGCCTGATGGCGCTGACGATTGCGACCGGCTTCGTGGTCGATGACGCCATCGTGATGATCGAGAACATCTCGCGCTACATCGAGGAAGGCGAAACGCCGATGCTGGCCGCTCTCAAGGGCGCCAGGCAGATCGGCTTCACCATCATCTCGCTGACGGTGTCGCTGATTGCGGTGCTGATTCCGCTGCTGTTCATGGGCGACGTGGTGGGCCGGCTGTTCCGCGAATTCGCCATCACGCTGGCCATCACGATTTTGATTTCGGCGCTGGTGTCGCTGACGCTGGTGCCGATGATGACGGCGCGCTGGCTGAAGAAGGCCCCCACGCTCCCCGCTTCGCGTGGTTCGCTGCCCCCCGAGGGGGCCGCTGCGCCTGCGGCCCGGCAAAGCCGGTTCCGCGGCCCTGGCTGGACTGGAGATCGTGCCCCCACGCTCGGCGCGCGGCTACAGCGCTTTTTCGACGGCGTGATCACGCGCTACGACCGCTGGCTGAGCTGGGTATTCCGGCACCAGGGCTTGACACTGCTGGTGGCACTGGCCACGCTGCTGCTCACCGTGCTGCTCTACATGATGATTCCAAAGGGACTTTTCCCGACGCAGGACACCGGCCAGCTGCAGGCCCGGGTCGAAACCGCCCGGTCGGTGTCGTATGCCCGCATGACCGAGCTGCAACAGGCGGCGGCGCGGGAAATCCTGCAGGACCCGGACGTGGACGCGCTGAGCTCCTTCATCGGCGTCGATGCGGCCAACAACACCATGCTGCACACCGGCCGCATGCTGATCAACCTCAAGCGCGCGCGCAGCGGCAGCCAGCAGCAAACCATGGACCGGCTGCGCGAGCGCGCCAGCCGGGTCGCCGGCGTCACGCTGTACCTGCAGCCGACGCAGGACTTGACGATTGACGCCGAAACCGGGCCGACGCAGTTCCGCGTGTCAATCGAGGGCGCCGACAACGCCACCGTCGTGCAGTGGGCGACGAAACTGGCCGATCGCATGGCGCTGTCCAGCGACCTGCGCAACGTGGTGTCGGACGCCGGCGCCCAAGGCACGGCGGCCTACATCAGCGTGGACCGCGACACGGCGTCGCGCCTGGGCATTGCCACGTCGGTGATTGACGATGCGCTCTACAGCGCTTTCGGCCAGCGCATCGTCTCGACGATTTTCACCGAGACCAACCAGTACCGCGTGATCCTCGAAGCCTTGCCGGATGCGCTGGCGACGCCGGCCTCGCTGGGCAACCTGCCCTTGAAAACCGGTTCAGGCACGACCACGCCGCTGTCGTCGATCGCCACCATCACCGAGCAGCTCGCGCCGCTGCAGATCACCCATGTCGCCCAGTACCCTGCCACGACGCTGGGCTTTGACACCGCACCGGGCGTGTCGCTGGGCAAGGCCGTCGATGAGATCAGGCAGGCGGCGAAAGACATCGCCATGCCGGCCAGTGTGACGCTGACTTTTTTGGGCGCGGCCGGAGCTTACCAGTCGTCGCTGTCGAGCCAGCTGTGGCTGATCCTGGCAGCGGTGGTCTGCGTATACATCGTGCTGGGCGTGCTGTACGAAAGCTATGTGCATCCGATGACGATTCTCTCGACCCTGCCGTCGGCGGGCGTGGGCGCGCTGCTGGCGCTGATGCTGAGCGGTTCGGACCTGGGGGTGATCGGCATCATCGGCATCATCCTCCTGATCGGCATCGTGAAAAAGAACGCCATCATGATGATCGACTTTGCGATTGACGCCGAGCGCCACCAGGGCAAGTCGCCGCAGGACGCGATCCACCAGGCGGCGCTGCTGCGTTTCCGGCCGATTCTGATGACGACGCTGGCGGCGCTGTTTGCGGCGGTGCCGCTGATGCTGGGCTGGGGTGAAGGGGCTGAGCTACGGCGGCCGCTGGGGTTGGCGATTTTTGGCGGGCTGATTGTGAGCCAGGTGTTGACGCTGTTCACGACGCCTGTCATTTACCTGGGGTTTGACCGGCTGGGGCGGCGGTTTGGGCGGAAGGAGCGGGTGGATGCTTCTGTGGTCTGATTTTTATGCTTTTCATGGCTCTTGCGCATGTCCTGCTTGCGTGAGTAGCTCTTTAATTGATAGCGGTTATTTTTGCTTTGACCTGCTGGCCGGGGGTTGCCCGGCGGCAAGTAACTTTCTCTTGCTTCGCCAAAAGAAAGTCACCAAAGAAAAGGCGACCCGGCTGTCTGGGTCCCTTCGCTTCGCTACGGGCAACCTGCGCTGCCCCGGAAAAACGGGGGTCGGCGCAAACTCGCTTCACTGCGTTG
>JBDSZF010000140.1:0-11605 GCA_039925285.1 Polaromonas sp. | reverse complement strand
TCAGCCGAGGAAAACGAGCAGATGTTTGGCGTCAAGCGCGCCTTTGATGCCAAGGGCCTGCTCAATCCGGGCAAGGTGATTCCGACGCTGAACCGCTGCGCCGAGTACGGAAAAATGCTGGTGCGCGCTAGCAAGCTCTCGCACCCTGATCTGCCGCGCTTCTGACATCCATCGCAACAGCACGCTATTGAAGTAAAAAGCAGGATGAATGCTTTACGCGGGATGGTCTGGCTGCTGGTCTTTCAATCGGTGGGCGAATTGCTGGCGCGAGGCCTGGCATTGCCCTTGCCGGGTCCCGTCATCGGCATGGTGCTGCTGCTTCTGGCGCTGCGCTGGCCTGCCGTACAAAAGCCGGTTGCGGAGTGCGCGGAATTTCTTCTGTCGCACCTTTCGTTACTTTTTGTGCCGGTCGGCGTGGGTGTCATGACGCATCTTTCGCTCGTCAGCCAGTACGGTGTGCGCATGCTGGCGGTGCTCGTCCTGTCTACATTGGCCGGCTTGGGCGTGACGGTGCTGAGTCTGCACCTGCTGCGGGACCGTCACCCCATTGATACGGCCAGCACGCCCCAAAAGGACTGAGATGCCTGATTTTGTACAGTTGTGGGTCTATCTTTCGGCAACTCCGCTCTTTGGGCTGACCGCGACGCTGCTGGTGTATGTGCTCGCCCATGCCGCTTACCTGCGGGCCGGGCAGGCGCCCTGGGCGAATCCGGTGCTGTGGTCGGTCGTCGTTCTGGCCTGCGGATTGCTTGCCACCGGGGTGAGCTATCCGACTTACTTCGCTGGCGCACAATTCATTCATTTCCTGCTGGGTCCGGCCGTGGTGGCGCTGGCATGGCCGCTCTGGCTGCGCCGTGCCGAGTTGCGCCAGCGCTGGGGCCGCCTGCTGGTGGCTGCGCTGGCAGGCGGCAGCGTGGCGGCAGGAAGCGCATTGCTGCTGGGCAAACTGCTCGGCCTGCCGCAGGCGCTGATTCTTTCGCTGGTGCCCAAATCGGTCACCGCGCCGGTCGCCATGGGCATTGCCGAGCAGATAGGCGGCATTCCGGCCCTGGCGGCGGTGTTTGCAGTGATTACCGGGCTGGTCGGCGCGCTGTGCGCCAAATACCTGTTTGCGGCCTTGCGGATACCGACGGACAAGGAAGGCTGGACGGCCCGTGGATTTGCGCTGGGAACCGCGTCGCACGGCATTGGCGCGGCGCGCGCCATGCATGTCGATGCGGATGCCGGGGCTTATGCGGGACTTGCGCTGGGCCTGCAGGTGGTGCTGGCTTCGCTGCTGATTCCGCTGGCTTTCAGGCTGTTCTAGAGACGTGGCCGGGCGTCCCTGGAATCTGGTTATGCAGCGGCCTGCAGTCCGGGCTTGGCCATAACAGCGGGTTTGCTGCTCACCGCCTGCGTGCCGAATGCAATTTCACCCGAGAGTTGCCCGCCTTCTTCAACCACCAGTTTGCCGTAGCGGATGGTGCCAGTGACCTTGCCGGTCGAATAAATGACCAGCTTCTGGCGAACGATCAGGTTGCCATCGAATTCGCCCCGGATTTCGGCGATCTCGATTTCAGCCGATCCCTTGAAAGCGCCCTGCTCGGCAATCTGGATGACGCGCGAATTCATCGTGGCCTCTACCGTGCCTTCAACCACCAGGGTATCGCAGTCGGTGATTTCAACGCCCCTGAGTTTGATGTTGGGCCCGACAGTCAGCTTGCTGCCGCTGTCCTTGTCGCTGCTGCTGAAAGCGGCCGCTTCGCCGCTCGACGGTTTGGCCATGTTTTGCGGGCCTGCCGTCTGGGAAGCAGATTGCGGCGCGCCGGATGCTCCCGCGCCAGTACCTGCGTAACCACTGACTGCGCCAGGGCGCGCACCGGTGCTTGGAGTTTCATTGTCTCGCTTGCCAAAAAACGGTGTTGCCATGTGATGTCCTTGAAAAGCTCGCATCGTACGTCGTCAACAAGCGAAAATATTCAGCGCAATGAAATAGAAGTAACGAATTAATTATCAGTCGCAAGGTTTAAACCAGCGGGGCATTTCTTCTGCCTCATCGGCCCAATGATCGAAGCCGCGAAAGCTCGTGGACAGTTATTAAACGGCGCAGGCGCTGCCAGTATCATTCGTGCACGCCATTCCTGTGCCTGCCTCAGCCTATTGCTCCTCTCCCCATGAAAAAGTCACAGGGTTTCACTGTTCACGATATTGCCCGGCTGGCCGGTGTGTCGGCCATGACCGTCTCGCGCACGCTCAACCATCCCGAAAAAGTCTCGCCCGACGCGCTGGCCAAAGTGCGCGAAGTCGTGGCCCGCACCGGCTTCGTGCCCAATGGCATGGCCCGTGGCCTGCGTTCCTCGCGGGCCAGGCTGGTTGCAGCAGTGTTGCCCACGCTGGTCGGACCGGTGTTCCAGGAAACCGTGCGCGCCCTGAGCCAGGCGCTGGACGAGCGCGGCTATCAGCTGATGATAGGCCAGAGCGGCTACGACGCATCGCGCGAGGAGGCGCTGCTCGACGCCATCATCCGCCGGCGGCCCGATGGCATCGTGCTGACCGGCATCCTGCATTCGCCCGAGGGCCGGCGGCAACTTCTGGCATCCGGCATTCCGGTCGTGGAAACCTGGGACCTGACGCCCACGCCGATTGACATGCTGGTCGGTTTTTCGCACGAGCGGATTGGCCAGTCCGTCTGCCATTTTCTATACAGCCGAGGCTACCGGCATCCGGTCCTGCTCAACGCCGACGACGAGCGGGCACGCCGCCGCATCGAAGGTTTCCAGAACATGAGCCGGACACTGGGCCAGCCAGACGCGCCCACGCACCTGGTGGCGGCGCCGACCACCCTGGGCTCGGGCCGGGCCGGACTGGCGGCAGTCCTGGCTGCGCATCCGCAAACCGACGCGGTGTTCTGCAGTTCCGACATGCTGGCCCTGGGCGTGCTGATCGAGGCCCAGACCCGCGGCCTGGCGGTGCCCGGGCAACTGGGCGTTGTAGGCCTGGGCGACCTGGATTTCGCCGCCAGCCTGCAGCCCGCGTTGACGACCGTGCGCATCGACGGCACCCGCATTGGCCGCACCGCCGCCCAGTACCTCGTTGACCGCGCCGAAGGGCGCAGCGTGAGCGAGCCGATTGTCGATATCGGCTTTGAGATCATCGAGCGCGCCAGCGCCTGAGGCGATTCCCGGCGGCCCATCGGGCATGGGACCCGGCATCCTGGATCAACACGCTGAACTCGGATGCGGGCGGGTCGGTGTCGCAAACGGCATTCGACTACATCAACACGCAAAAGATGAGTCGCTTTGTCTTTCGCAACGTGGTGAGCGCCACCCCGGCAACCGGACAGGTCACCCGCGAGCAGGCGGCGAAGAGGTGGTTCTGAGCATCTACTTCCGCCAGCCCTATGTTCTTGACGATGCCAGGGGTCTGAAGAACGCCGGCGCCATCGTGGCCGGCTTCGGCGCCAGCAACACCGCGCTGCTGGACGTGCTGAGCGGCAAGGTTCTGGCAACCGGCGCGCCTTTCAAGCCCCAAGGCAAGCTGCCGTTCGCCCAGGCGAACAACTCGAAGGCCATTGTCGAGAACCTGCCGGACGTCCCCGGCTATCCCGAGAAAGACACGCTGTACAAGTTCGGCTTCGGTCTGACTTACTGAGCCTGAGACCTGCCACCAAAAATAGCCGTCCCCACCCGCACCATGGTGCTGCCGGCATGAATCGCAGCCTCCAGATCCGCCGTCATGCCCAGCGACAGCGTGTCCATCGGCACGGCCAGCGCACCCGCGTCATTTATTTGATCAAATAGAGCTCTTACGCTTTCGTGCAGGGCGCAAGCAGCTGCAAAATCAATAGCAGGTTCCGGTATCGCCATCAGGCCGCGAAGCACCAGGCGCGGCAGTTGCGCAACCTCTTGCGCGAGTGCCAATACATCTGCAGGCGGCAGGCCGGATTTGTTGGCGCCGCCATCGATGTTGACCTGCAAACAGACTTGCAGCGGCGGCAAGCCAGCCGGCCGCTGCTCGCTCAGTCGCTGCGCGATTTTCAGCCGGTCAACTGATTGCGCCCAGTCAAAATGTTCGGCCACCAGCCGCGTCTTGTTGCTCTGGATCGGCCCGATGCAGTGCCACTCCAGGGCGTTGGCAGCCACGCCGGACCGGGCCGCTTCGCCTTCCTGCCAGCGGCGCAAAGCCTTGACTTTCTCGACGCCCTCGGCAATGTAGTTTTCGCCAAAAGCCAACTGCCCCGCCGCCATGGCCTCGATCACGGCATCGGCGCCAAAGGTCTTGGAAACGGCCAGCAGCCGCACGCTGGCCGGGTCGCGCCCGGCAGCCAGGCAGGCGGCGTGAATCCGGTCACGGACAAGTCGGAGATGATGTGCAATCGTGGTCATAATCCGACTGTAAGCTCAGATTTAACTTGGAAGGATTTGCCGGGATGGACATTACGCAACTGCTGGCCTTTAGCGTCAAAAACAAGGCATCGGATTTGCATTTGTCGGCCGGTTTGCCCCCCATGATCCGGGTCCACGGCGACGTGCGGCGCATCAACATAGATCCGCTGGACCACAAGGAAGTGCACGCCATGATGTACGACATCATGAATGACACCCAGCGCAAGTACTACGAAGAGTTTCTGGAGGTCGATTTTTCCTTTGAAATTGACGGTCTGGCGCGCTTTCGCGTCAACGCCTTCAACCACAACCGGGGCGCCGGTGCGGTGCTGCGGACCATCCCGTCCAAAATCCTGACGCTGGAGCAGCTGGGTGCGCCGAAGATTTTCGGCGACCTGGCCTTGAAGCCGCGCGGCATGGTGCTGGTCACCGGCCCGACGGGCTCCGGAAAATCGACCACGCTGGCGGCGATGGTCAACTACCTGAACGAAACCGAGTACGGCCACATCCTGACCGTGGAAGACCCGATCGAGTTCGTCCATGAGTCCAAGAAATGCCTGATCAACCAGCGCGAGGTCGGGCCGCACACATTGAGCTTCGCTGCGGCCCTGAAATCAGCCTTGCGCGAAGACCCGGATGCGATCCTGGTCGGTGAGATGCGCGACCTGGAAACCATCCGCCTGGCCATGACCGCCGCCGAAACCGGTCACCTGGTGTTCGGCACGCTGCACACCTCAAGCGCCGCCAAGACGATCGACCGGATCATTGACGTGTTTCCGGCCGAGGAAAAGGAAATGATCCGCTCCATGCTGTCCGAATCGCTGCAGGCGGTGATCTCGCAAACGCTGTGCAAGACCAAGGACGGCCAGGGCCGGGTGGCGGCGCATGAAATCATGCTGGGCACCAGCGCCATCCGCAACCTGATCCGCGAGGCCAAGGTGGCGCAGATGTACTCGTCGATCCAGACCGGCAACAGCGTAGGCATGCAGACGCTGGACCAGAACCTGAACGAGCTGGTCAAACGCAACGTCATTTCTGCCGCAGAAGCACGCGGCAAAGCCAAGATTCCCGACAATTTCCCGGGCTGACAAAGACGGACATGACCAGGAGAGCGCAGCCATGAATCGCCTACTCGGATTCATCAAACAGTCCGCCACCCTGCATGCGGACAGCGACAGCCCTGGGGTGAGCGGCGGCACCAGACGCAAGCGCGTTCCGGCGACAGCGTGCTGGGCCAGATGTCCCGGCTCGACAGCGGCATGCGGTTTTCAGCGTGTACTTCTCTGACAGATTGTGAAATTGCCGTGCTGAGCACGCAGTCGCTACGAGATGATGGCCGCCGACCCGGCGCTGTGGCGGCCAGCCTGAGCTGGCGCGCAAGCGCTCGCGGCGCCTCAGGCTGGTCAGCGCACGCCTCAATGAGCAAAAAGCCGATGCGGCACGACTGCCTTAAACAGACAACCAACAGGAACCTTCATGGAACGCGATCAGGCCAGTAAATTCGTCAATGACCTGCTGAGGCTGATGGTCAGCCGCGGCGGCAGCGATCTTTTCATCACCGGAGAGTTTCCGCCCGCCATCAAGGTCGATGGCAAGCTGACCAAGGTGTCCTCCCAGCCGCTCAATGCCAGCCACACGCTGTCGCTGGCGCGTGCCATCATGAACGACAAGCAGGCCGCCGAATTCGAGCGCACCAAGGAATGCAACTTCGCCATCTCGCCGTCGGGCATCGGGCGCTTTCGCGTCAATGCCTTCATGCAGCAGGGCAAGGTCGGCATGGTCCTGCGCGTCATCCCGGCGGCGCTGCCCACGCTGGACGGCCTGGGCCTGCCGCCGGTGCTCAAGGATGTGGTGATGGTCAAGCGCGGCCTGGCGATCCTGGTCGGCGCCACCGGCTCGGGCAAGTCGACCACCATGGCCGCCATGCTCGACTGGCGCAACGAGCAGTCCTACGGCCACATCCTGACGATTGAAGACCCGGTGGAGTTTGTCCATCCGCACAAGAACTGCGTGGTGACCCAGCGTGAAGTCGGACTGGACACCGACAGCTGGGAAGCGGCGCTGAAAAACTCGATGCGCCAGGCGCCCGACGTGATTTTGATGGGCGAGATTCGTGACCGTGAAACGATGGAGCATGCCCTGACCTTTTCTGAAACCGGCCACCTGTGCCTGGCCACGCTGCATGCCAACAGCGCCAACCAGGCGCTGGACCGCATCATCAATTTTTTCCCGGAAGAACGGCGTCCGCAACTGCAGATAGATCTGTCGCTCAACCTCAGAGCCCTGGTGTCGCAGCGGCTGGTGCCCCGGCAGGACAGCAAGGGACGCTTTGCAGCGGTCGAGGTGATGCTCAATTCGCCCCTGATTTCCGACCTCATCTTCAAGGGCGAGGTCATCCAGATCAAGGAAATCATGAAGAAAAGCCGCAACATAGGCATGCAGACCTTCGACCAGGCGCTGTTTGATGCCTTTGAAGGCAACTGCATCACCTACGAAGACGCCTTGCGCAATGCCGATTCGGTCAACGACCTGCGGCTGCAGATCAAGCTTTATTCGCAACGCGCCAAATCCACCGATCTGTCGGCAGGCACTGAACACTTTGCCATTGTTTGACATCCTCCCTCGCCATGAATGACGGGGATTCCCTCTGCAGGACGGCCATGCCCGGCCACATCGGCTTGCGCCGACTTATTCAGCAAAGCGCCTACCTTTCGGACTCCCTGGAGGGACGGCGAATTACCGGAGATTTCTGTACTGGATTCCGAGTGCCTAATGGCAAAAAATATCGGAATCTTTGTGGCAGATGCGCTGATTGTGGTTTTTTTAAAAGGAGATGGACTTGATATTTATCAACTGGACGCAGGATGCGTCCACGCTATCCATCCCCGCCCTGAAGGGCAGGGCTTTTCGCTCAACCTGGTAACTTCAAAAATGACCAACACCCCTGCCAAAACCTACGAATCCTCCACTCCCTGCAAAGTCGCCTTTCTCGGCCTCGGCGTCATGGGCTATCCCATGGCCGGCCACCTGGCGCTGGCAGGCCATCAGGTGACGGTGTACAACCGCAGCACCGCCAAGGCGCAGGCCTGGAGCGCCGAATTCAAGGGCGCTTCAGCCACCACGCCGCGTGAAGCCGCTGCCAACGCGAATATCGTGTTTTGCTGCGTCGGCAACGACGATGACCTGCGTTCGGTCACGCTGGGCGCGAACGGCGCATTTGCCGGCATGAAGCCCGGCGCCATCTTTGTCGATCACACCACCACCTCGGCGACTGTCGCCCGCGAACTCTACAGCGCCGCAAAAAATATCGGCCTGCAATTTATCGATGCGCCCGTTTCGGGCGGCCAGGCAGGCGCGCAGAACGGCGCGCTCACGGTGATGTGTGGTGGCGAGGCGAGCGCCTTTGAAGCGGTCAAACCGCTCGGCCTGGCCTTTTCAAAAGCCTTCACCCTGATGGGCGAAGCCGGCGCTGGCCAGCTCACCAAAATGGTCAACCAGATCTGCATCGCCGGCCTGGTGCAGGGTTTGAGCGAAGCGGTGGCTTTTGGCCAGAAAGCCGGACTGGACGTGAACCAGGTGCTGGACGTGATCGGCAAGGGCGCAGCGCAAAGCTGGCAGCTCGACAACCGCGGCAAAACCATGGTCGCCGACCAGTTTGATTTCGGCTTTGCGGTGGACTGGATGCGCAAGGACCTGGGACTGGTTCTTGACGAGGCCAAGCGCAATGGCGCCCGCTTGCCGGTCACGGCGCTGGTGGACCAGTTTTATGGCGACGTGCAGGCCATGGGCGGCCAGCGCTGGGATACGTCCAGCCTGATCAAGCGCCTGAAATAAGCGGCTTGCTGCAGGTCAGCCCGGTATCAGACGACCTGCGGGAACTCAGACACCAGCGGGCTTGGGGGCGGCCGGCTGCATGTTGTAGGACCCCGTCCGCAGGCGCTCCAGTTCCTGCTCGCTGATGATCTCGAAAATCCGGACCACTTTTTGCACGCCCGGCGTGGCGCGCACCACCTCGGTGGCGCGATCCGCCTCGCGCTGGGTCACGCGTCCCATCAGGTAGGTCGTATTGCGCTCGGTCACGACCTTGAAGGCATTGGACTGCAGATCATTCGTGTCGAGCAGCATGGCCTTGATGCGGCCGGTGAGCAGCGCATCCGCAGAACGGTCCATGAACGACGGGCTGTTCAGGACGGCCAGTTCATTGACCACCGAAGCCACGCTGTCCACCCCCTTGACCACCTGCTCGACGCGCTGCTTGTCCTGCAGATTGGGCACCTCGCCGGTCAGCAGCACCTGGCGGTTGTAGCTGGTGACACTCACGCGCACACGGGTTCCGAGGTTGGAGCTGATCTGGCTGGCAGCGCGCAGCTCGATCGTCTCGTCGTCAAGCTGGGCGCCGGAAGTTCGGCGGTCAACCGCCACCAGCGTGCCGCCGACCATGGCGCCGCCGACGATCAAAGGCCCGACGCACGCGGTCAGCGCAGCCGTGAGCAGCACCGCCGCGCCGACCGAGCAGGCCAGCCGTTTCATCACACCATGGTTCATACCGAAGACTCCTGATCACCAAGTAACTGGGTGTCCACGCCGTCACAAATGCAGTGGATCACCAGGGAATGCACTTCCTGAATGCGGGCTGTGCGCTCATGCGGCACGCAGATATGGACATCGGTTTCACGCAGGGCCTGGTTGATCCTGCCGCCGCCCCGGCCGGTCAGCGCCACGACCGTCATCTCGCGCTCATGCGCCGCTTCGATAGCGGCCAGCACATTGGCCGAGTTACCGCTGGTGCTGATGGCGAGCAACACATCGCCGGCCACTCCCAGGGCGCGCACCTGCTTCGAGAAAATCACGCTGAAATCGTAATCGTTGGCAATCGCGGTGATGATGGAGCTGTCGGTCGTCAGCGCAATCGCACCGAGTTCGGGCCGTTCGCGTTCATAACGGCCCACAAACTCGGCCGCAAAATGCTGGGCGTCGGCGGCCGATCCGCCATTGCCGCAGGCTAGCACCTTGTTGCCACTGGTGACGCTGGCCAAAATGGCATGCACCGCTGCGGCGATGGGTTTGGACAGGATTTGCGCCGCCTGGTATTTGAGGTCGGCGCTGTCGATAAATTGCTGTTCGATTCGTTGTTCAAGCATGGGCTGATGATAGCGGGTCATCACGCGCCACTGCGTCGGCAAAAGCCCCGCCCTGGGCGCCAGGAAGGTCTGGTTACAAATTGCCCTGGCAGACCGGGTTTTCAAGGCTTGCCATGGCTCAAGAGGCGTCAAACGCTCCGGGCAGCCATTCGATTTTTGCCTCGGGCTTTTCACCGTCAGACAGCGCGCCATGGACCAGCAGCACATCGAAGCGGCAAGGCGGCAGGCTGGCAAAGCGCATCAAATAATGCCGTGCGGCGAAAATGATGCGCCGCTGCTTGACAGCGCTGATGCTGGCCCCGGCGCCGCCATGCGAAGCGTTCGAGCGCTGGCGGACCTCGACAAACACCAGCGTGCCGTCGGGCGCGCGCATGACGATATCAATCTCGCCGCCGCCGCGCCCCGGTGTCCGATAATTGGACTCGATCCATCGCAGGCCGGCGCCGACTAGATAGGCCCGCGCGGCAGACTCGGCCGCATCACCGCGCGACTTGGTGGTAACCTGCCCGGGCAACGCTGCAGCACCGCCTGCAGCGCCCTTTGGCGGCTCCTTGACCGCCTGTTTTCTGGAAAACCACATTGAACGCTACTTTCGAACTGGCACTGGACACCGCGCGCGCCGCCGCCGGCATGCAGCATTATCCCGAAGCCACGCTGTATGTCGTGGCCACCCCCATCGGCAACCTGGCCGACATCACGCTGCGGGCGCTGCATGTGCTGCAGCTGGTGCATGCCATCGCTTGCGAAGACAAGCGCCACACCCAGCCGCTGCTGCGCCAGTATGGCATCGACAAGCCCCTGCTGGCCGTGCACCAGCACAACGAAGCGGAAGCCGCCAGACTCGTGGTGGAGCGCTTGCAGCGCGGCGAACGCGTGGCCTATGTCAGCGACGCCGGAACGCCAGCCGTCAGCGACCCCGGCGCGCGCTTGGTGGCGGCGGTGCGGGCTGCCGGGTTCAAGGTGATGCCCTTGCCGGGCGCCAGCAGCGTCACCACTGTGCTCAGCGCCGCCGGCGTGACCCGCGCTGAAGGCAGCGCCGACAGCGGCAGCAGTTTTGTCTTTGCCGGCTTTCTGCCGAGCAAGGCCGGTGAGCGCGACCAGGCCATCCAGTTGCTGCAGGCCGACCCCCGGGCCACCGTGATTCTGGAAGCGCCGCACCGCATCGAGGCGCTGGCCCGCGCGCTGGCGGTATTGCAGGGGCGGCTCATCACCGTCGGACGCGAGCTGACCAAACAGTTCGAGGAAATCGCGACCTTGCCCGCGCAGGATTTCGCGGACTGGCTCGAGGCCGGCCCGCAGCGCACACGGGGTGAATTTGCGCTCGTGCTGCATGCCTCGGCCCCGCATGAAGGCGCTGACGACAGCCTGCGGGTGCTCAAACTCCTGCTGGCCGAATTGCCACTAAAAACCGCCGTCAAGCTCACGGCTGACATCACCGGCGCATCGCGCAACGCGCTGTACGAAAGTGCCCTTAAACTCAAACCACAATGAACCCGAACGCTGACAAACTCTGGCGCGGCCCACGCTGGGCATTGGCCGCTCTGCTGGCCGTTCTCGGCATGCTGGGGCCGTTTTCCATCGACACCTATATTCCGGCCTTTTCGGGCATGGCCCGGTCACTGGGCGCCAGCCCGGTGGAAATGCAGCAAACCCTGTCAGCCTACCTGTTCGGCTTCGCCTTCATGAACCTGTTTCATGGCGCGCTGGCGGACAGCTTTGGCCGGCGCCCGGTGGTGCTGTGGGGCATTGCCATGTTTACCCTGGCGTCGGCCGGCTGTGCGCTGGCGCAAAACGTGGAGCAGCTGGTGTTTTTCAGGGCCATGCAGGGCCTGTCCACCGGCGCTGGCATTGTGGTGTCGCGCGCCGTGATACGTGACATGTTTCCACCGGCGCAGGCGCAGCAGGTCATGAGCCAGGTGACGATTTACTTTGGCGTGGCACCAGCGCTGGCGCCAATCGTCGGTGGCTGGTTGTTTGTGCATCTGGGTTGGCACAGCATTTTCTGGTTTCTGACCGGGGTCGGTGTCGTGCTTTGGGTCACCAACTACAGATTTTTGCCTGAAACCCTGGAGCCTGAAGCCCGCCAGCCCTTTGAAGTGC
>JBDSZF010000139.1:0-23419 GCA_039925285.1 Polaromonas sp. | reverse complement strand
CTACGTGACGGCCGATGCGTCGGGTCCGAAGCATCTGAATATCAAGCTCTCGCGCGCCAAGCTCGAAGCGCTGGCCGACGACCTGATCGAGCGCACCATCGCGCCCTGCCGCACCGCCATCAAGGATGCCGGCGTCAGTGTGGCCGACATCCACGACGTGATCCTGGTCGGCGGTATGACGCGCATGCCCAAAGTGCAGGAGAAGGTCAAGGAATTCTTCGGCCGCGAGCCACGCAAGGATGTGAATCCGGACGAAGCCGTTGCCGTGGGCGCCGCCATTCAGGGGCAGGTGCTGGCCGGTGACCGCAAGGACGTGCTGCTGCTGGACGTGACACCGCTGTCGCTGGGCATCGAGACGCTGGGCGGCGTCATGACCAAGATGATCACCAAGAACACGACCATCCCGACCAAGTTTGCACAGACCTTCTCGACCGCAGAGGATAACCAGCCGGCTGTGACTATCAAGGTGTTCCAGGGCGAGCGCGAGATTGCCTCGGGCAACAAGGCGCTGGGTGAGTTCAACCTTGAAGGCATTCCGCCGTCATCGCGCGGGACGCCGCAAATTGAAGTGTCATTCGACATCGACGCCAACGGCATCCTGCATGTCGGCGCCAAGGACAAGGGCACCGGCAAGGAAAATAAAATCACCATCAAGGCCAACTCGGGCCTGAGCGAAGCCGAAATCCAGCAGATGGTGAAAGACGCCGAACTGAATGCCGAAGACGACAAGAAAAAAGTCGAATTCGTGCAGGCCAAGAACAGCGCCGAAGCCATGGTTCATAGCGTGAAAAAATCGCTGGTCGAGTACGGTGACAAGCTCGACGCTGGTGAAAAGGAAAAAATCGAATCAGCCATCAAGGACATGGAAGAAGCCCTCAAGAGCGACGACAAGGCCGCCATTGAAGGCAAGAACGCAGCCCTGATGGAAGCCAGCCAGAAGCTCGGCGAAAAGATGTATGCCGACATGCAGTCTTCGCAAGCCGCTGGCGGCGATGCAGGCGGCGCGGCGGGCGGCGCGGCGGGCAGCGAGCAGGCCCAGGCCAAGCCCGCTGCCGACGACAACGTGGTTGACGCCGAAGTCAAGGAAGTCAAAAAGGGCTGATTTGAGCCGGCCAGAAATGGCTTGCCCACTGCATGAAAAAGCGTAGCTAGCGCAAGAGCGGAAACCAGGAGCAATCCCGGATTTCCGCTTTTGCGTTTTATCCCCTGGATGCAATGCCTGGCTGTCCCGACCCCTTTCACCCTGTTGACCACCGAGAACTTTTTAACAAGGCTATGTCACCGTTAGTTGTGGATATTCAGCCCACCATAGGGGAAAAAATCATCGCTCCTCCTATGGAGTCGGAGATTTCCACATTTAACGGTGACATAGCCATGGTGAATCGATCGGCAATCCTCAACCAAATATTCCACGATGTATATTATGTTAAGTAAGAACTTGGTTTAGTTGTAATCACATCTATTTGATCCGACTACAACTGCCTGCTCCCCTTCTTTAAAGCTCTCGGATACGCATTGGGCGTTTTATCTTCCGTACAAGTTTTCCTCCTGCTTGCTGACGATCCGTATGAGTGGATAAGGCTTCGGTCAGACGTGCAATAGTGTTTTGGCTTGAAATCTGATGTTTTTCCAACAAATGGCGGAACTCCTCTGAACGGATATTGGACGCGACAAGTGCTTCACGCAGCGAATTGAGATCGACGGTTTGCATGGAAGAAAATTCTTGGGCTTTTGATAACTCCACCTCATAAGACTGGATTTTTTGCTGCAAAAGCCTGCGTTCTGCTTCAAAATGATTTTCTGAAATCTCAGCGTCTTTGCGGATTTTTTTGGTTTCTTGCCGAGCCCTGTCAATCTCTTCAAGGAATTTTCGCTGTGTTGCTTCGGCACGCTCTTCATACTTCTGGCGTTCCTTTGTGTTTCTGGCTGCGTCTTCATCTATGCGATGTCTATCTGCATCACGCTCATTTTCAGTGACAGCCAGTCTGGCGCGAAGGGTCTCAATTTCAACTTCGCGCCTGCTGGTCAAGGCTTGCTGCTGATCGAGTCGCGAAATCAGATCCTCGGCTTTCCCCATAGCAATGCGCAGCGCCACTTCAAGCGCCTCATGCTTTACTGCTAGTACCTGTTCTTGCTGGATAAGCTCGCTTTCCCGTAATTTCAGGGCTTCTCTTTCTTCTCTCAAATCAAATTGGGCTTGTTCCATTTTCTGGTCAGCCAGTTCTTGCCCAGTTGACAAAGCCATCATCCATAATTTTTCCATGCTTTCATGCAGGGCTTTGGGAATGTGGTGTGCTTCATCCTGCGGCGTATTGACTCCAAGCCGCGCCCCCAGGGTGGCAAACCACGCTTCGAGCATAGGGCTTACGGTATTGGGGGATCCTCTACCGATTTTTTGCCGTACGCGTTCTATGGTCGGCCTGAGCCCTTCCGCAATCAGTGTGTCAGCTGCAGCCCATACATCTGATTGCTGGATGCCTCTCAAAATTTTTGATTGCATTGAATTGACCCTTTTGCTACATTCACCCCCGATAAGTGAATGTTATCGAGACTAAATTAAAAATTACATAATAAATCATATGTGATATGTTTGATATATTACATCATTGAAATTTCAAGCCAGATATGTTGATTCCTGTTGTTAAAAATATTACTGCTCTGCAAGCTGCAGTGCTGGGTGACGCAACTCAACGCGCCGTTGACGACTTGCTTCGTGAGGGTGAGTCTTTGAATACCATGGCCAGCTACCGCAGTGCGTTGCGCTACTGGGCAGCCTGGTACGTCATGCGCTATGGCTGTCAAATTCAACTACCGGTAGCAATTCCCGACGTATTGCAGTTCATCGTTGATCATGCCGAACGTACTACGGACAAAGGTTTGGTATCGGAATTGCCAGCGGAAATCGATCTTGCGTTGGTTGGTGCAGGCTACAAAGGAAAAACAGGTCCATTGGCGCATAACACGCTGGTTCATCGCATTGCCGTGCTGTCAAAGGCCCACCAGCTCCGCGAACTGATGAATCCATGCCGCGACCCGAAGGTACGGGAGTTGCTGTCACGCACCCGCAAGGCCTATGCTCGACGCGGTGCCATTCCCAACAAAAAGGATGCTTTAACGAAAGAGCCTTTACAAGCAATTCTGTCTACTTGTAATGACACGCTACGCGGCAAGCGTGACCGTGCTCTTCTCCTTTTTGCCTGGGCCAGCGGCGGACGGCGGCGCTCTGAAGTAGCCGGTGCCGATATGAGGTTTTTGAAACGTATTTACGAGGGGTATATCTACACCCTGGCCTATTCCAAAACCAACCAGGCCGGGATGCAGCGACCGGAAAATGACAAGCCACTTCTGGGCGCTGCAGCGGCTGCGTTAACTGAATGGCTGGATGCTTCCGGGATTGCCGAAGGGCCAATTTTCAGGCAGGTACGAAAAGGCGGGCAACTAGGCGCGGCCCTGGCCTCTGCTGCCGTGCGTGACATCGTGAAATATCGATGTGCACTGGCTGGCATTCCAGGCGATTTTTCGGCCCATTCTCTTCGTTCCGGCTTTGTTACAGAGGCTGGCCGTCAAAATATGCCATTGGCTGAAACCATGGCAATGACGGGGCATCACAGTGTTGCGACCGTGCTGGGCTACAGCCGTGCAGGTGCATCCCTCTCCAGCAACGTTGCCCGCTTGTTTGATACTGGCTAGGCTTGAAAATATTGAAAAATCAGCTTTCTAAGCGTATCGTCCTTCTACAGGAAAGGCATTGTTTGTAGGACGAAAGAGCATGTTCAATAAACTTTTAGCTAACGCTGGCAAACTGCAGAAATGGAAAAGACACCAAATTTAGTTTTGAGGAAAATACTGCTACTGACGATCTCTGTGTCAGCAGCATTCTTTACCGCCACTGTATCCTGTGCTTTTGCGCAGACAACTTTGTCTCAAGACAATGAGTCAAAAGCAAGCGCCTTGCTAGAAAAACATGCTGCGCTTGAGCCTCAACTGACACAAAACCAGTACCGTCGGCCTTTATTTCTTGAGTCGATGGAAACTGCCGATACAGTTAGCAGCACAGTTTACGCAGTGCTTGATTCACCGTTCTCTACCATCAGTGCTACCTTTAAAAAGCCTGATCACTGGTGTGAAGTGCTGATCTTGCATCTCAATACCAAATATTGCCAAGCCAATACAGCGCCTGCCAGTTCCAGCAGGCTGACAGTAAATATTGGGAAAAAGACGCCTCAGTCCCTCGCGGAAGCGTCTTTGCTTGATTTTTCTTATCGCGTAACTGCTTCAGCGCCCAACTATCTGGCTGTCCAGCTGCATGCAGAAAAAGGCCCTTTGAATACAAGCAATTACCAGATCGTGCTTCAAGCTGTCCCCCTCTCTGAGGGCAAGACGTTTATCAATTTACGCTATTCGTATGGTTACGGATTGACCGGTCGTCTTGCCATGCAGGCATACCTGTCGACTATGGGACGGGGGAAAATCGGATTTACGAAAATAGCTTCTGATCCAAAGTCTGGCTATGTGGGTGGTATGCTGGGTGCAGTGGAACGCAACACCATGCGTTACTACCTGGCTATCGAAGCGTATCTAAAGTCGCTTAAACAACCGTCTTCTCAGCAGTTCAATTCCAGACTTCAGTACTGGTTCGATGCCACTGAAGAATATTCCAAACAATTGCATGAAGTCGACAGATCTGACTATCTTGCGATGAAGAAAGCTGAATACCAGCGCCAGCAAGCGGTTACTGCAACTGTTGAGTAATTTATGAATTTGTTTTCAATATAAATACGTAAATTACATTTGAAATAATTATCTCCTTTCGGGCCAAAACGGTGGGCCAGATCCGTCAGGTGATGGTGCGGGCTTGCAGCGGGTCGACCAGATGTTTATGCTGACGATGCATGCGCTACCAAGGGAAGAATCCGTCTGCAAAGGTAATACTGAGTTGAATTCAATGCTGATGACCCCACAGCAAAAATGCGTCCCGTCCTTCCACGGCTAAAGTCACAGGCTGGCCAACGGGAAGAAGAACCTTAGTTGCCACATGGCCAAATGGCAATCCAGTTAGCACCGGAGCTGTGACCTGGTTTTGCAGCCAGGCCACGACGCTGGCCAGCTTGTATCCCTTGTCGTGGGCTAGCAATTTGTAATTGCTGAACTGGCCAAAAATAATGGCCTTTTGGTGTGCCAGAATGCCGGCTTGCAACAGTTGTGCGAGCATGCGTTCAATCCGGTATGGGTGCTCGCCCACATCTTCAATAAACAAGATTCCGTCTACAACGACAGGCAGATAAGGTGTACCGACCAGCGAAGCCAACATGGCCAGGTTGCCACCCCAGAGCACCGCATTGTTAATGCTATACGTGTCATTGATAGCTTTCGCATTCGTGCCATCCATGCCATTAGCTACCAAATTAACAGCGGTTTTGGGTAACTGCCACCCGCTTCCCTCACCCTGCCCTGTTATCAGGTCGTCGAAACAGGCCTCCATGATGTCGTCAGCGCCTGCTTGAGCCCCAAAATCTTCACCCAGCGCGGGTCCAGCCCAAGTGACGGCGTCGGTTTTTGCCAGCACAGCCATCTGGAATGCGGTGAAGTCACTGAAGCCAACAAACTGCGTCCCCTTGGCAATCGACCTGGCAACGGCTTTGTAGTCGATTGAAGGCAGGATGCGCGTCAAACCATAGCCACCGCGGGAAATAAGTGCCACATCGGCGCCGCTGCTTGCCGCACGGTGAATCGCGGCAAGACGTGTTTCGTCGTCCCCTGCAAAACGTTGGTGAGTTGCGAGTGCATCCTCGTCAACTTCAACCTCGTAACCCAATCCTTCAAGTCGCTTGAGGCCACGCTTGAAACTGGGCTTGTCGCGGACTGCGCTGGAGGGGGAGTAGATATAAATATGTTTTTTCACAAAGCCAAGTATCCCATTGCTTTCATGTTGACCAATTTTGGATTGGTTTTATATATGTAGATTACATATTTGCGATTAGAACCAACCCGACATACAGGGCTATCTCGCGCTAGCCAGTCCAGCGCTCGCGCCAGAATTGTTGTGCTGCCTGTGAAATAGCCCGGTCGTCGGTGGATTTTCCATCCAGCCTCATGACAGAAGAACTGCGCAGTGCGGCACGATGGCCATCATCAGGAAAGGGAAGCTGACGAGCCGCGCTTTCTTCAGCACTCACCTGCGCTTGGCCATCACTACTTTGAATGAACTCGTTACTATCAAGTGTTTCGGCACCCATGGCCTGCCATACCCGGTAGCCGGCAGACAGGAGAACGTCCTTCCCTGCATGCGGCGAATTCCTGATCCTCATTTTCAGGTAACGCTCTGGCGCTTCCATCGGAAGCGTAAGACCTAGCAAACTGCTTTGCGCCGAGACGACCAGTACGATATTTTTCAAGTCCAGTCGTTCCACCAGTTCGAGCAATATCTGGCGGTGACGGCTGAAGGTATGAAATATTTCTTTCTTGGGCTTGTCGCTTTTTCCAAAACCGATAAGGTCGGGCACGATGACCCGATGGCCCGCTTGCACCAGGGTTGGAATCAACTTGCGAAATTCATAACTCCATGTCGTGTTGCCATGCAGACAGAGATAAGTAAAAGGTGAAGCCCCCCCCTCCTCCCGACAATCCTGCTCATCCAGATAATGCATCCGCAAACCTCTCAGCGCGGGCAAGTCATCGACGTAATGCGGCTGCCACTGATAACCAGGCAAGCCTGCAAAGGCAATATCTGGGGTACGCAACGCATCATCCCGCAACGGATGACGCTGCCTGGAGGCTTCACGCTGGACGGCTCGGCGCAGGCGAAAAAAGTCTTGCATCAGGGCGCGGCTTTGCTCCGCAAGAACTTCGCCCCGCAACACAGTCTGGTGGTTCAACTGCGGTTGTGCAAACAAATTGATGACCGATCCGGCCGCACCGGTTTTGGGCTCGTATGCCCCAAATACCACGCGCTTTAGCCGCGCGTTCAACATCGCGCCGCTACACATAGCGCAAGGCTCCAGCGTGACAAACAATTCACACTCGTCAAGCCGGTAATTGCCTGAAGCAAGCCCTGCGGCGCGCAAGGCCACGATCTCGGCGTGGGCCGTTGGATCATGCCCGTCAATCGGTGTGTTACGGCCGGAAGCAATAACCCGCCCTCGTAACACCACGACCGCACCCACCGGAACCTCTCCCACTGCAGCGGCTTCGCGGGCCTGCGTGAGGGCCAATTGCATGAAATGCTCGTCGCTCATATTGCTGCAAGATCAATAGCAAAAAAAATTATGGTTCATCAGGCATGGGCCTCACTTGCTGCAGGCTGCTTTCTACAGACAGCTTGATTTGCTGCTGAACTTGCTGGCTTTTCGCTTGCGGCAGCGCGCTCGTGGAAATGGGTGGCAAGGTCATCGCCCCCTTTTTCGCCAGCATCCCGACAACAGCCAGAACGATCAACAGACTCAAGATGCCAAAAATAGCGCGCATTTCAACTCTCCTCGGGACGGTTCAATCCCGCATTCATGCTCAAAAGCAGCGTCAGGTGGTTGATACCAGGCAACGCCGCGCGGGAACTGCATGCAGATCTCCGGGGGAACCAGTGCGCAAAAGTCTCGCGTCCCTGGCGCAACACCTGCGCAAGCAGTTGTGTCACCGCATCCAGCTTCGCATAGTGAGCTGCGGCGGCCACTTCTTCCAATTGGTGATGTGCATGCAGCAAACAGCCCTAGCGCGGCGCATAAGCACAGCTTGCCGCACGCAACGCACTCAGGCGCGGCATTTCCTTTTCAGGAAGAGGAGGCGTTTTCATGATTTTTCAGTCCATGAACCGCCAAGGTGGTCTTCTGAACCTTATTCCCACTCAATCGTTGCCGGCGGCTTGCTGCTGACGTCGTAGGTGACGCGGTTGATGCCGCGCACTTCATTGATTATGCGACCCGAGACTTTCTTGAGCAGCGCATAAGGCAGCTCGGCCCAGTCGGCAGTCATGAAATCGCTGGTCTGCACGGCACGCAGGGCCACCACATAGTCATAGGTACGGCCATCGCCCATGACACCCACGCTTTTCACTGGTAAAAACACGGTAAAGGCCTGGCTGGTCAGGTCGTACCAGGTTTTTCCTGTTTCCGCATCCTTGAAATTGCGCAACTCTTCGATGAAAATCGCATCCGCCCGGCGCAGCAGATCGGCGTATTCCTTCTTGACTTCGCCCAGGATTCGCACGCCCAAGCCCGGCCCGGGAAACGGATGGCGATAGACCATGTCGTACGGCAAGTTCAGCTCTACACCCAGTTCGCGCACTTCATCCTTGAACAGTTCACGCAGGGGTTCGAGCAGCTTTAATCCCAATTGCTCGGGCAGACCGCCGACATTGTGGTGGCTCTTGATCGTCACGGCTTTCTTGCTTTTGGCGCCGCCCGACTCGATCACGTCGGGGTAAATCGTTCCCTGGGCCAGCCATTTCGCCCCCTTGTAGGCGCCGTCCAGGCCAGCCTTGAGCCGCGCCGCCTCGGCCTTGAACACCTCGACAAACTCGCGACCGATGATCTTGCGCTTGGCTTCCGGGTCGCTCACGCCGGTCAGATGGCCCAGGAACTGATCGCTGGCATCGACACGGATCACCTTGGCATGCAGCTTGCCAACGAACATGTCCATCACCATGTCGCCTTCGTTCAGGCGCAGCAGGCCGTGATCGACAAACACGCATGTGAGCTGGTCGCCAATGGCCCGGTGAATCAGCGCCGCAGCCACCGATGAATCCACGCCGCCCGACAGACCCAGGATGACTTCCTCGTCGCCGACCTGCTGGCGGATTTTCTCGACCGCTTCGCTGATGTAGTCGCCCATGACCCAGTCCGGCCGGGTGCCGCAGATGCCGAGCACAAAGCGATTCAGGATTGCCGCGCCCTGCTTCGTGTGCGTGACTTCAGGGTGGAACTGCACCGCATAAAAGCGACGCTCTTCATCGGCCATGCCGGCAATCGGGCAGCTGGAGGTAGAGGCCATGACCTTGAAGCCAGGCGGCAGTTCGGTCACCTTGTCGCCGTGGCTCATCCAGACCGTGAGCATGCCCTGACCTTCGGGCGTGGTGAAGTCGGCGATGTTCTTGAGCAGCGCCGTATGGCCGCGTGCGCGCACATCGGCATGACCGAACTCACGCTTGTGGCCACTCTCGACCTTGCCGCCGAGCTGGTGCGCCATGGCCTGCATGCCGTAGCAGATGCCCAGCACCGGAATGCCCAGTTCGAACAACACTTGCGGCGCCTTGTCAGTGGCTTCTTCGTAGATGCTGGCATGACTGCCGGACAGGATGATGCCCTTGAGGTTGCCGTCCTTGGCATAGTCGCGAATCCAGTCCTCGCTCACGTCGCAAGGATGGACTTCGCAGAAAACATGGGCTTCGCGGACGCGGCGGGCGATCAGTTGCGTGACCTGAGAGCCGAAATCAAGAATGAGGATTTTTTGGTGCTGCATGAAGGACGCCTAAGACGATTTGTTCAGTCAAAAAAAGAAAGGGCGTCTGCGACCAGACGCCACGGATGCGCAATAAAGCTTAATCGGCGCGGTAGTTCGGCGCTTCCTTGGTGATCTGCACGTCATGCACATGGCTCTCGCGGATGCCTGCAGAGGTGATTTCCACAAACTCGGCCTTGTTGTGCATTTCTTCGATCGTGCCACAACCACAGTAACCCATGCTGGCGCGCAAACCGCCGGCCATCTGGAAGATGATGGCGACCATGGAGCCTTTGTACGGTACGCGGCCTTCAATGCCTTCGGGTACCAGCTTGTCGGCATTCGGGTTGCCAGTGCTCGACTCCTGGAAATAGCGGTCGGCGCTGCCCTGCTGCATGGCGCCAATGCTGCCCATGCCGCGATAGCTCTTGTAGCTGCGGCCCTGGAACAAAATGACTTCGCCTGGCGCCTCTTCGGTGCCCGCGAACATGCCGCCCATCATCACGGTGCCTGCGCCGGCGGCGATGGCCTTGGCAATGTCGCCGCTATAGCGAATGCCGCCGTCGGCAATCAAGGGAACGCCGGTGCCGCGCAAGGCGCTCGCCACGCTGTCAATGGCCATGATCTGCGGCACGCCCACGCCCGCGACGATGCGCGTCGTGCAGATGCTGCCGGGACCGATGCCGACCTTGACCGCGTCCGCGCCGGCCTCAGCCAGCGCCAGTGCCGCCGCACCGGTGGCAATGTTGCCGCCGATCACGTCAATCTGGGGATAGTTCTGCTTGACCCAGCGGACCCGGTCAATCACGCCTTTGCTGTGGCCGTGCGCGGTATCGACCACGATCGCGTCCACGCCGGCCCGTACCAGCGCTTCAACCCGCTCTTCGGTGCCCTCGCCCACGCCGACAGCCGCACCCACGCGCAGCTGGCCGTGCGAATCACGCGCTGCATTCGGGAAAGTGGTCTGCTTGGTGATGTCCTTTACGGTGATCAGGCCCTTGAGCTCAAAAGCGTCATTGATCAGCAGCACACGCTCCAAACGGTGCTTGTTCAGCAAGGCCTTGGCGTCCGCCAGCGTGGCCGTTTCCGGCATGGTGATCAGGCGCTCGCGTGGCGTCATGATGGTGCTGACCGGCACATCCATGCGCGACTCAAAGCGCATGTCGCGCCCGGTCACGATGCCGACGACCTTGCCGCCATCAATCACCGGAAAACCGGAAATACCGAGCTGCTCGCTAAGAGCCATCACCTGCCGCACTGTGTGCGTCGGGGTAATCACGACCGGGTCGCGCAGCACGCCGCTTTCGTAACGCTTGACTTTTGACACCTCGGCCGCTTGCTGCTGGGGCGTCAGGTTTTTGTGAACGATGCCAATGCCGCCCTCTTGCGCGATGGCAATGGCCAGCCGCGCTTCGGTCACTGTATCCATGGCAGCTGAGACGAGCGGCAGGTTCAGGCGGATGTTTCGGGAAAACTGGGTAGAAAGTGAGGCGTCCTTGGGAAGGACCTGGGAGAACGCTGGCACCAACAATACGTCGTCGAAGGTAAGCGCTTTGCCGAGTAGGCGCATAGAGAAAGCTCCAAAAATACAATTGTACCTTTGACCTCGACGCGATCGGTACCAAGCCCTTGTGGCGGCATTCATGCCTTGATGCCAGCGCACCGCTTTATGGGAATGCACGACAAAATTGCCGGACGCAACGCTACACTTTCAAGATGGACTTCAAATTTGCTACAAGAACCCTCATTCTGGCTGTCGCCAGCAGTTCATTCTCGCTTGCGGCTCTGGCGCAATGGCAATGGATTGACAAGGATGGCCGTAAAGTCTTCAGCGACCGTGGCCCCTCCGCCGATATCCCGCAAAAAAATATTCTGAAGCAGCCCGGCGGCAAAGCCATGGCCCTGACGCCTGCGACCGACGCCACGACAGCAGCTCCCACCGTGATGTCTTCACTTCCTGCAGGCAAAGCCAGCGCCCCCCAGCTATCGGGCAAGGATGCACAACTCGAAGCCCGTAAAAAGCAGGCGGATGATGCGGAAAATGCCAAAAGAAAAGCGCAAGAAGAACAACAGGCCATAGCCAAAGCTGATAATTGTGAGCGTGCCAAAAAAGGCTTGGCGACGATTCAATCCGGCGTGAGGCTGTCAGTCAACAACGCCCGGGGCGAACGCGAAGTCATGGACGACAACGCCCGGTTGCTAGAGGCCAAGCGTTTTCAGGGCATTGCAAACAGCGAGTGCAAGATATAGATCGCCTCCTGCAAGCGGGCCGGATCAATAACCGGCTTTTGCACCAGGCCGGGTTTTGGCAAACAGACCGGCACTTTTTGCCCCCTGACGGTTGAAGCGCTCACGTCGCGCCACTTTAGGGTCCACCCCTAAAGCCCGGTAGATTTCTATCCGGTCCCTGTCATTCAGCCGCTGATCCAGCCTGGTTTTCAGGCCCCAGATACCCACCAGCAAATGATTTTTCTGCAGATCCGGAAATTCTTCGAAGATGCTGCAACAGCCAAGCGCCTGCGCTACGGTTGCGCCCAGCGCAAGCTCCAGCGCCCATTCTCGGACCTGGCGTGGGGCTGGTGAATAAACCAGCGTTACCGTCAAAATTTCAGGCTTCGCCATAAACGATGGACGCTCTTTTGACAAAGGCATCCACCAGACTGCCCGCTATTTTGTCGAACACGGGGCCAACCAGCGCTGCCAGCGCCCCATTGTCGAAGTCATAGTAAAGGATGAACTCAACCTTGCAGGCGCGCTGGCTGCCGTCGCCCAGAGGAAGGAAATTCCAGTCGCCTTCGAGTTTTGAAAAAGGACCATCCACCAGTTTGAGGCTGACCTTCTGGTCTTGTTCATGCACATTGCGGGTTGTGAAGCTTTGCCTGATGCCCGCGATGGAAATACCGACCTTGGCGGTCATCCCCAGGGCATGGCTTTCTTGCACCGAAGCGCGGTCGCACCACGGCAAAAACTGCGGGTAACTGACAACATCGGTGACCAGGGCAAACATTTCAGCAGCGCTGTACCAGATAAGAACGGACTTGTGAACGGTTTTCATACAATGCTAGGTTGCGCGCAATTGTATTAGCCGATGCCGCCCTTAACTCTTAGCCATGGCCACCAAAGAAGCATCCTCCTCCAAAAAACCCTCTGCAGCCTCGTCCGGAAAATCCACAGGAAAGCCAGCCAGCAACCTCTCGCCGAAAGCTGCGGCCGCAGCTGTACGCATTGCCGACAACAAAAAGGCCACCTTCAACTACCATATTGAGGAGCGATTTGAAGCCGGCATGGTCCTCGAAGGCTGGGAAGTCAAGTCCGTTCGCGAGGGCAAGGTGCAGCTCACCGATGGCTATGTGGTGATTCGCAATGGCGAACTTTTCATTATTGGTTGCCAGATCAACCCACTGGGGACGGCCTCGACCCATGTTCGCCCCGATTCCGTGCGCACCAAAAAACTGCTGATGCACAAGGATGAAATTCGCCGTCTGATTGGCAAGACCGAGCAGAAAGGTTTTACGCTGGTGCCGCTGAACATGCACTGGAAAGCCGGCAAGGTGAAGTGCGAGATCGGTCTGGCCAAAGGCAAGGCCGAGCATGACAAGCGAGACACCATCAAGGACCGCGAAGGCAAGCGCGAGGTTGATCGCGCCATGAAGTCCAGAAACCGCTAATCTTTAGCGGGGGCCTGAACGCCACAAGCCTTTGGGCGCAGTACCGCGCGCCTAAAGATCGCGCAAAGGGTGCGTTTCTGCGCTCCACGGACTGGCGAAAAATGCATCGGCCATGCCCGGTTTCACGTCTTCAATCCGCGCCGGTTTCCATTGCGGCTTGTAGTCCTTGTCAACCGCCAGCGCACGGATGCCCTCGACGGTTTCACTTTCCATTCCGGGACGCAGGTGAAAGCACTGGTAAACCATGTTCCGCTCCATGCGCAAGTCATCGGCCAGGCTCATGCCGCGCGCCTTGCGAATCTGCTCCAGCACCACATGCAGCATCAGCGGCGAGCGCTTGCGCAGGGTCGCTGCGGTCTTGAGCGCCCAGCGATCCTGAGAACCTTCCAGCGCATCAACGATGTGCTTGACCCGCAGCAATGAGAAAAAAGCATCTATTTGACCTGTCTCGCTTGCTCGAGCGGCGTTAGCCGCTGTGAAATTGGCGACAATCCATTGATCGACTTCTGCAGCGGAGCCAAAAGGGGTTGCGCCCAATTCCGCCCAAACTGCCGGCAGACTTGCGGCTTCCAGCTTGACATCGGCCAGGCCATAGCCGATTGCGTCATCGGCACCAATCACTTCACCAGTCAGCGCCAGATACTCGCCCACATGGCCCGGACAGCGGCTCAGAAAGTAGCCGCCGCCGACGTCGGGGAACAAGCCGATATTGGTCTCGGGCATCGCCATCTTGGTGCGTTCGGTGACAATGCGAACCCGAGCGCCCTGGCTGATGCCCATGCCGCCGCCCATGACCACGCCATCCATGAAGGCGATGCAAGGCTTGGGATAAGTCTGGATCAGGTGATTGAGGGTGTATTCCTCGGTGAAGAAATCTTCCAGCGCGGCATCACCGGCCAGAGCCGCCTGATGGAAAAACCGGATGTCGCCACCCGCGCAAAAACCGCCAAACAGGCTGTCAGGCGTTCCCGGACGCCCCATCTTGTTGGTACCGCGAATCGCCACCACCAGCACCTCCGGGTCATCGCGCCAGGCCCGCAATGTGCTCAGCAGTTCGCGCACCATCTGCAGCGACAGGGCATTGAGTGCCTTGGGCCGGTTCAGAGTGATAAGTCCGGCACTCCCCCGGCGCTCAGTCACCACCTCAGCGGTCGGGCCGATTTTTTTCAGGTCTGTCGTCATGCTCTTTATCTCCATCCAATCAATTCATTCACCACCAGCGCACCAATGACGAGAGAGCCGCCGCTCAACACGCTGGAACCAGGCACCTCGCCAGCGCCAAACCAGGCCAGCAGGATACCGAAAATCACCTCAAGCAAGGACAGCAAAGAACCATCAGGATCACCGCGCGGGAATGCGTCAACTTCATGAAAACACCTGTGTAAACGATAAAAAAGGCCACTGCGTGCAGTGACCTTTGACAGATTTTGCAGGCGTTGAAGCCTGATCTCCTCAACGGCCGAAGCCGTTCAGGATCAACGGCCAGCGCGTTTGCGCTCGCTCTCTGTCAGGTAGCGCTTGCGCAGGCGAATCGACTTGGGCGTGATTTCGACCAGCTCGTCGTCCTCGATGAACTCGACGCCGTATTCCAGCGTGCATTCGATAGGCGGCGTGATCTTGATCGCGTCTTCCTTGCCGCTGACGCGGAAGTTGGTCAGCTGCTTGGTACGCGTCGCGTTGACCACCAGGTCGTTGTCACGGCTATGGATACCGACAATCATGCCTTCGTACACCGGGTCATTGGCCCTGACGAACATGCGGCCGCGGTCGTCCAGCTTGCCCAGGGCGTAGGTGAAGATTTCACCGGCGTCCATCGAAATCAGCACGCCGTTCTTGCGGCCGCCGATGTCGCCCTTGTGCGGCTCGTAGCAGTCGAAAATGTTGGCGATCAGGCCGGAACCGCGCGTCAGATTCAGGAATTCATTGGTGAAACCGATCAGGCCACGCGCCGGAATGCGGTACTCCAGGCGCACACGGCCACGGCCGTCCGGCTCCATGTTGACCAGGTCGCCCTTGCGCTCGCCCAGAGCCTGCATCACGCCGCCCTGATGCTGCTCTTCGATGTCGGCGGTCACCAGCTCGATCGGCTCGTACTTTTCGCCATTCACTTCTTTCATCACGACGCGCGGCTTGGACACCGCCAGTTCAAAGCCTTCGCGGCGCATGTTTTCGAGCAAGATGGTCAGGTGCAGTTCGCCGCGGCCCATGACTTCAAAGATGCCTTCTTCGTCGGTTTCCTTGACGCGCAGCGCCACGTTGTGCTGCAGTTCCTTTTGCAGGCGGTCCCAGATCTGGCGGCTCGTGACGTACTTGCCTTCACGGCCGGCCAGCGGGCTGGTGTTGACGCAGAAGTTCATGGTCAGTGTCGGCTCATCAACCTTGAGCATGGGCAGCGGCATCGGATTGGCCGGGTCGGTGATGGTCACGCCAATGCCGATGTCGGTCAGGCCGTTGATCAGGACGATTTCGCCGGGACCGGCTTCGGTGGCCTGCACGCGCTCCAGACCCTGGAAGGTCAGCACCTGGTTGATGCGGCCCTTGACGGCCTTGCCATCCGGGCCTTCCATGACCACCACATCCATCATGGGCTTGATCGTGCCCTGGCTGATGCGGCCGACGCCAATCCGGCCCACAAAGGTCGAAAAGTCGTGCGCGGAAATTTGCAGTTGCAGCGGCGCTGCCGGGTCGCCCTTCTGAGGCGGCACATGCTTGAGCACGGTATTGAACAGGGCCGACATGTCGGGACCCCACTGCTCGCCCGGCGCGCCCTCTTCCAGCGACGACCAGCCGTTGATGCCCGAGGCATAGACCACGGGGAAATCGAGCTGTTCATCGGTGGCGCCAAGCTTGTCAAACAGGTCAAAAGCAGCGTTGACCACGAAGTCGGGGCGCGCACCGGGCTTGTCCACCTTGTTCACCACCAGAATGGGCTTGAGGCCCAGGGCCAGCGCCTTCTTGGTCACGAAGCGGGTCTGGGGCATGGGGCCTTCCTGCGCATCGATCAGCAGCACCACGCCGTCAACCATGGACAGGGCGCGTTCCACTTCGCCGCCGAAGTCGGCGTGGCCGGGGGTATCGACGATGTTGATGTGCGTGCCTTCCCAGGTCACGGCGCAGTTCTTGGCCAGGATGGTGATGCCACGCTCTTTTTCGATGGCGTTGTTGTCCATCACGGTGTCAACCACTTTTTCGTGCTCGGCGAAGGTGCCGGACTGGCGCAGCAATTGGTCGACCATGGTGGTCTTGCCATGGTCAACGTGGGCGATGATGGCGATGTTACGGATCTGTTTTTGACTCATGGTTAACTTTCTGGGGACTTGAAACGGTAGGTGATTAATGTTGAAAAGAGCCGGCATCCGTGGGTGCGGATGCTGCGGCTACGAAAGGGGTATAAAAATTTCAGCAGCGCGCTGCGCCGATTGCAGGATGTCCTGGATTTCAACCGGGCTCAGCAAACGCTGGGGAATCAGTTCATCGGCAGATATATGGGCAGAACCCAGAAATGCCTGCGCAGCTCCGGCCTGTCCTGAGCTTGTCGAAGGGCCATAGACCTGAACCAGTGGCGCATCATCTCCCCACTGGCCGCGGCGGCGCAGGCCGCTCAAAAAACGTCCTGCATTATCGGCGTCCAGCGTGACAGACGGGTAAGCGGCCACCAGCGATTGGGGCGGCAAGAGGCAAGCTTCGCGCTCGGCTTCGGTCATCGCTTCCAGCGCGGACAGCGTCACGCACTGAGCAGCCACAAAACCGCCGGTTTCGATCCGGCGCAAAGAACCCAGGTGCGCACCGCAGCCCAGGGCTTCGCCGATGTCTTCGCCCAGCGTTCGTATGTAAGTGCCCTTGCTGCAGCTTACTATTATTTTAATAGCAACTTCTGCCCGTGGATCGGGTACTAAACGCATATCAAGCTTGAAAATAGTGATATGGCGCGCTTCACGCTCCACCTCTATGCCCTTGCGGGCATATTCATAAAGCGCCTTGCCGTCTTTCTTCAGGGCGGAATACATGGGCGGAATCTGCGCCAGCGGGCCGGTAAAACGCCGTGTGATCGTCTGCAGCAACTCGGGCGTGATCTCGGGCACAGGCCGGGTTTCAATCACTTCGCCTTCGGCATCGGCCGTGCTGGTCTTCTGGCCCAGCAATAGCACCGCTTCGTACGTTTTATCAGCATCGAGCTGCAACTGGCTGAACTTGGTGGCCGCGCCGAAGCACAGCGGCAACACACCAGTGGCCAACGGATCGAGCGTGCCGGTGTGACCGGCCTTGTCCGCGCGCAGCAGCCATTTGGCTTTCTGCAATGCCTGGTTGCTCGACAGGCCCAGCGGCTTGTCGAGCAGCAGCACGCCGTGTACGGGACGTCGCTGAATTTTCTGACGGGGAGAAGAGGTTTGCGTCATAAGGCTCCGACAGGCTGAGCGCCGGGCCTGCCCGAACGCTGGTTGGCACCGTTGTCCCCGAACCTGTCAGAGGGAAACGGCGCGAACTCAGTCGTCCTGGGCGCGAGAGGAAACCGCCTTGGCTATCAAGGCGTTCAGGTCGGCCGCACGTTCGGTGGTTTGGTCAAAATGAAAATGCAGGGTCGGCACGGTGTGCGTCATGAGACGCTTGAACAGGCCGTTGCGCAGGAAGCCGGCAGCCTGATTGAGCGCCATTTCGCACGCTTTCGGGTCGCCGACCAGCACACTGAAAAACACCTTGGCATGGGCATAGTCAGGCGTGACTTCGACCGCCTGAATCGTCACCATGCCGACGCGCGGGTCTTTCAGCTCGCGCGCGATCAGCTCCGTCAGATCACGCTGGATCTGATCGGCAACACGAAAGCCGCGGTTGGGAGTGGATGATTTTTTACGCATGAAATAAGGGCCTGATTTGCAGTCTTGGCTTGGAATGGTCAGCCCGCCAGCCGCTAAGGGCTGGCGAACCGACGGCTTCCTTACAAGGTGCGGGCGACTTCCTTGATTTCAAAGAACTCCAGGATGTCGCCAACCTGAATGTCGTTGTAGTTCTTGAGGTTCAAGCCGCACTCGAAGCCTTCCTTGACTTCCTTGGCATCGTCCTTGAAGCGCTTGAGCGAGTCGAGTTCACCCGTGAAGATGACCACGTTTTCGCGCAGCAAACGCAGCTTGGCGGTGCGGCGAACCACACCGGCGGTGACCATACAGCCGGCAATCGAGCCGATCTTGCTGACCTTGAACACCTGGCGAATCTCGGCATTGCCGATGATTTCTTCCTTCTTGTCAGGCGTGAGCATGCCGGACATGGCCGCCTTGAGTTCGTCCACAGCGTCATAAATGATGTTGTAGTAGCGAATGTCAATGCCGTTGTTCTCGGCCTGCTTGCGCGCCTGGGCATCGGCCCGGGTGTTGAATCCGATCAGCACGGCCTTCGAAGCGATGGCCAGGTTGACATCGGACTCGGAGATACCGCCGACACCGGAGTACACCAGCTGAACCTTGACCTCGTCGGTCGAGAGCTTGAGCAGCGACTGCGCCAGCGCTTCCTGCGAACCCTGGACATCGGCCTTGATGATGATTGGCAGCATCTTGACTTCGCCCGCGTTGATGTCGGAGAACATGTTCTCCAGCTTGGACGCCTGCTGCTTGGCCAGCTTGGTATTGCGGAACTTTCCAGCGCGGTAGGTGGCGATTTCGCGGACACGGCGTTCGTCGGTCATGACCATGAAATCGTCGCCGGCCTGCGGCACCTCCGTCAGACCCTGGATTTCGACCGGAATCGAAGGACCGGCGGTCTTGATCGGCTTGCCGTTTTCGTCGAGCATGGCGCGCACGCGGCCATAGGTCGAACCAGCCAGAACCACATCGCCGGCTTTCAGCGTACCGGACTGAACCAGCACGGTGGCGACCGGGCCGCGGCCCTTGTCGAGACGCGCTTCGATCACCAGGCCCTTGGCCATGGCATCCACCGGGGCCTTGAGTTCCAGCACTTCAGCCTGCAGCAGAACCTGCTCTAACAGAGCATCAATACCGGCGCCGGTATGGGCCGAGACGGGCACAAACGGAGAATCACCACCAAACTCTTCGGGCACAACGCCTTCGGTGACCAGCTCGCCCTTGACGCGCTCCAGATTGACGCCCGGCTTGTCGATCTTGTTGATCGCCACGACGATGGGAACACCAGCGGCGCGTGCATGCTTGATGGCTTCCTTGGTCTGCGGCATCACGCCGTCATCCGCCGCGACCACCAGAATCACGATGTCGGTGGCCTGCGCACCACGGGCACGCATGGCGGTAAACGCTTCGTGACCCGGCGTATCCAGGAACGAAATCACGCCACGCGGGGTTTCCACATGGTAGGCACCGATATGCTGGGTAATGCCGCCGGCCTCACCAGACGCCACCTTGGCGCGGCGAATGTAGTCAAGCAGCGAGGTCTTGCCGTGGTCAACGTGACCCATGACGGTCACCACCGGTGCGCGTGACAGCGCTTCGGCCTGCTGGCCTTGCACATCGTCATCGGTGAAGGCTTCCGGATCATCCAGCGCAGCGGTGAGTGCCTTGTGGCCCATTTCTTCCACCACAATCATGGCGGTGTCCTGGTCCAGCGGCTGGTTGATGGTGACCATCTGGCCGAGCTTCATCAAATGCTTGATGACCTCGGACGACTTCACGCTCATCTTGTGCGCCAGCTCACCCACGGTGATGGTTTCAGGCACATGGACCTCAAGCACCTTGAATTCGGTAGGCGCTACAAAACTGGACTCGGGACGCGCCTCGCGACCGGAACTGCGGCGACCGCGCGGACCGGCGCGGAAATTGCCGCGACCAGGCGCTGCTGGCGCACCACGGCTCGGAATGCCCTTCTTCTTGGCGGCATCATCTTTCCAGGTCGAAGACAAATTCTCGGATTTGACTTCTTTCTTGCCAGCAGCACCAGGGGCAGCAACGGGGGCTGCGCCGGGAGCGCCGGGTTTGGCGGCGCCAGGGGCTACGACGGGCTTGTGCAGCGTCCCCTTCATGGCAATTTTTGGGTCTACATGGGGAACCAGGACGCGCTTTGGCGCAGACAGCATGGCACGAATGCCAGCGGCTTCTGCCTCGGCCTTGCGCCTGCGCTCCTGCAGATCCACGGCTTTGGCAGCATCAGCCTGGAATTCAGCGGTGGCCTTGGCTTTTGCGGCAGCCTGGAGGCTGGCGGCTTCAGCAGCTTTCGCCGTCGCTGCTTCAGCGGCCTTGCTGATCTTTTCTGCAGCAGCCGCATCCGTCGCTTTTTGTGCTTCGACTGTCACAGCCGGAACTGTCGGTGCAATCGGAGCCGGCTTAAAGATTCGGCCAATCGTCGGCTTGGCTTTTTGCGCCGCCTCTGCCGCTTTAGCCGCAGCTTCAGCAGCCGCCGCCGCCGCTGCAGCCTGAGCCGCAGCTTCGGCTTGCGCTTTTTGCGCTGCCGCTTCGCGTTCCCGCGCCGCATCCAGGGCTTCCTGCTCATCGCGCAAACGGCGTTTTTCTGTCAGTTCGGCTTCCTGCCGGCGCAGCAACTCCGCATGACGGCTGGCCTCATCCTCGCGGCGAACCAGTTCGGCATCTTCAGCGGCCTGAACCTGGGCCGCAGCCATTGCGTCCTGCTGAACGTCTTCAGCAGGCTGCTCAGTTTCGTCCTCACGCCTGACGAAAGTGCGTTTCTTGCGAACCTCGACCTGGATGGTACGGGCCTTGCCAGTGGCATCGGCCTGCTTGATTTCAGAGGTCGATTTCTTGACCAGTGTGATCTTTTTGCGATCAGCGGCAACAGTGCCGTGGCTGGCCTGCAAATAGCCGAGCAGCTTTTGCTTGTCGGATTCCGACAAGGAATCGCTGGCCTGCGTCTTGGCGACGCCTGCGCTGGTCAATTGCTCGATCAGGGTAGCGGGAGATTTATTCAATTCAGCTGCGAATTCAGCGACGGTAGTGGTACTGGACATATTTGGTTTTCCTGACTGGCCTCCATGATCATTGCTCTTGGGCTACTGCGGGTGCAGCAGCGTTGCCGGCGTCATCGGTAAACCAATGGGCGCGTGCAGTCATGATCAGGGCTTTGGCCTCGTCCGCAGACTGGCCGGTTATATCGGTAAGTTCATCCACGGCCAGATCGGCCAGGTCGTCACGGGTAGCAACACCCGCTTCGGTCAATTTGGCAATCAACTCGGGCGTCAAGCCTTCAACATCGCGCAGATCCTGCGAAACACCCTCGGCATTTTCTTCCAGAGCAATTTCCATGGTCAAAAGAGCGTCTTTGGCGCGTGTGCGCAGTTCATTGACGGTATCTTCATCAAAGGATTCGATTTCCAGCATTTCCTGCAGCGGCACATAGGCCACCTCTTCCAGGCTGGTAAAACCTTCGGCGATCAGGATATCGGCGATTTCCTGATCCACATCGAGCTTGTCCATGAACAGCTTGCGGCTGGTATCGGTTTCGCTGGCCTGCTTCTGGGCAGACTCGTTGGCATCCATGATGTTGATCTTCCAGCCGGTCAGCTCGGATGCCAGGCGCACGTTCTGGCCGCCACGGCCAATCGCGATGGCGAGATTTTCCTCGTCAACCACCACGTCCATGGCATGACGCTCTTCATCGACCACGATGGACGACACGTTGGCAGGAGCCAGCGCGCCAATCACGAACTGGGCCGGATCTTCACTCCACAGCACGATATCGACGCGCTCGCCAGCCAGCTCATTGGTCACGCCATTGACACGGGTGCCGCGAACACCGACGCAGGTGCCAATCGGATCGACGCGCTTGTCATGCGACAGCACGGCGATTTTTGCGCGCGAACCGGGGTCGCGGGCGCAGGATTTGATCTCCAGCAGGCCCTGCTCGATCTCGGGGACTTCCTGGCGGAAAAGCTCAACCATGTACTCCGGCGCGGTCCGCGACAAGATAATGGGCGCGCCACGCAGCGTGGTGTCCACTTCCATGATCATGGCGCGGACACGGTCACCGGTGCGCAGGTTTTCTTTCGGGATCATGTCGCTGCGGCGCAGGCGGCCTTCGACCCGGCCGGACTCGACGATCAGATCACCCTTGTCCATGCGCTTGACGGTGCCGACAAAAATCTTGTCGCCGCGCGACATGAAGTCGTTGAGCAGCATTTCGCGCTCGGCGTCCCGGATTTTTTGCAGGATGACCTGCTTGGCCGCTTGCGCGCCAATACGGCCAATCGGCAGACTCTCGACCGGCTTTTCAATGTAGTCGCCTTCTTCGATGTCGGCAATTTCGTCGCGTGCATCGCTCACCAGCTCTTCGGCTTCGGGATTTTGCAAGCCGGCTTCATCAGCCACCACCAGCCAGCGGCGGAAGGTTTCGTAATTGCCGCTGTCACGGTCCACCGCAACACGAATATCCACACCCTCGGGATACACTTTCTTGGTGGCCGAGGCGAGCGCGAGCTCGACGGCACCAAAGACGACATCACGTTCCACGTTTTTTTCACGCGAGATGGCATCAACCAACATCAACAGTTCGCGATTCATTTCACAAGCCTGCCTTTCTAAATTATTTCTCTATGGATTTATCGGCAACAAGTTTGGGTCTGCGGCCCTTGAAATCAACCACGGGCGCCAAGCGCGCTTGATGGATTTCATCCAGCGTGAAGCCGAGCGCCTGCAGCGGCGCGGGAATTCTTTTTTTGCTGATCTTCTGGCCAGGCTTGACGGCAGGCTCGTCGCTCCAGACGATTTGCCAGCCCGGCTTGCCGTCGACCGGCTCAGCCCGCTCCAGTGTGCCGCGGAATTTCTTGCGGCTGGCCGAAACGGTCGAGCCAGCACTTGCTGCCACGCCAATGGGCGCCTTGAGCGTGAGGTCAATCAACTCGCCGGCGAAGCGCTCAAAATCTTTTTCGTTGCGCAGGGGCCGGTCAATACCGGGGGAACTGACTTCCAGCCGCGAATACTCGGCGCCTTCGACTTCAAGCACAAACTGCAACTGGCGCGTGACCTTTTCACAGTCTTCTGCATTGATGAACTGCTCGGCCTCTAAAACATAAGGCATATCAATCGTGACACGCAGCAAGCCGCCGCCGGTCCGCTCGATCTCAACCAGCTCATAGCCCAGCCCCGTTACCGTTTGCTCAATCGTCTCTTGCAATGCCATTCAGTCTTTCGTTCCTTCGATTACTTCTACTTTTTTGCCCAGATGCAAAAACAAACGCCCAAAAAAAATGGGCGGTGAAAACCCGCCCATTTGGTCGTGTGAAGCGCGTATTCTAGCGCACCGTGCGCTGCAACGCAACAATTTTCATGCCCGAAAGGCCTGCAAGAACCCGCAAATGCGATCAATCGCCCACAAAGTCAGCCCTGGGCGACCAGCACCTGCGTATAGGGATGGCGCGG